>NZ_JBQDYE010000032.1:0-53627 GCF_052044155.1 Salinisphaera sp. SWV1 | reverse complement strand
CACGGCGCGCACTACGCCTCGTCTTGCCGCAAAACAGCGCTTGGCGCGGACTCGCACAAAACGGCAACAGGCCCTAGTCTCGCATTGGCGCCGGCAAGCCCGGCAGGCCTGGTCCCGCCGCACCGAGCGCTGGCGCAGCCAGCTTGCCGACATCGAAAACACGCCGGGCCTGGGCTTGCTTTGCCTGATGGGCGCGGCGACCGGGGCCTGGCGGGCTCGGCGATCCTGTTGCTCTACGGACTCATTCAGGCCCTGCAATTGCCACTGTTTGCGGCCTTCGGCGACCACCAGTCCACGTTCGTGGCATCCGGTCTCGCCTTCCGGCTGGCGGCGCCGATTCTCGGCGCACTCGTGCTCGGCCTGCTGGTCGAATGGCGCCGCAAGCCGCTCGAGAATGGCATCGTGCACGTGATCGAACGGCTGATGTATTACCAGGGCCTGCTGCCGCTGCGCGCGGCGCTGGTCGATCTGGCCGCCTCGGCAATCTCCATCGCCACCGGCCAGTCGGTCGGCCGCGAAGGCACGGCCGTGCATGCGGGCGCATTCACCGGCAGCTGGCTGGCCCGGCGGCTGTCGTTGCCCAACAACAGCGTGCGCACCCTGGTCGGCTGCGGCACGGCCGCCGGCATTGCCGCGTCGTTCAATACCCCGCTGGCGGCCGTGATTTTCGCCATGGAAGTGGTGATGATGGAATACACCATCGCCGGTTTCGCACCGATCATCCTGGCGGCGGTAACGGGCTCCCTGGTGACGCTGAACCTGCCCAACGTCCACCCGGGCCTGATCGGCGCCGCCGAGCATTTCCATGCCGCCGAACTGCCCGCCATGACGACGATGGGGCTGGTGCTGGGCGTGCTGGGCGGCGGTTTTACCCGCATGGTCGGCCAGATCATGCCGCACCTCGCCAAGGTGCGCATCAGCCTGCGCATGGCATCGGCCGGCCTGGTCACGGGCATTCTCGCGACCGTCTTGCCACAGATCATGGGCCTGGGCTTCGAGACCGTGAACCGCGCGCTGGACGGCGACTACGGCGCTACCCTATCGCTCGGCATCGGCCTGGCCAAGCTGGTGGCCACGCTATTCGCCGTCGCCGCGGCGATTCCGGGCGGCGTCATCCTGCCGATGTTCGTCTGCGGCGCCGCACTCGGCAGCGCGTTTGGTACCGCCGCCGCCGGTGTGCTGCCGATCCCGGTCAGCGGCCCCGGGCTGTACGCCCTGCTGGGCATCGGCGCGATGATGGCTGCGGTGCTGCAGGCGCCACTGTCTGCGCTGGTGGCGGTGCTGGAACTGTCCGGCCAGACCGACATGGTGCTGCCGGGCATGCTGGTGATCATTGCCGCACTCGTCGTCTCGCGCCGGATCGCGGTGTCGGATTCCATATTCCGACTGTTGTTGCGCCGTCGCGGACTGGACTATCGCAACGACCCGGTGTCGCAGTACCTGCGGCGTGCCAGTGTGCTGAATACCATGAACCGCCGCTTCCGTGTGCTCGATGCGAAAACCACCCGAGCCGCGGTCGCCGATGCGCTCGATGCCGGCATTGACTGGCTGCTGATCCGGCCGGCCGAGGGTCGCGCCCAACTCATGCGCCCCGACGAGCTCAAGCGCATACTGGCCGAAGACGATGGCGACGCGGACCGCGAGATCGATCTCATGGATATCCCGGCGCACCGGGCCGATGCTTATCCGATCGACGTCCGCGCCACGCTGCAAGAAGCCTACGATCAGTTCGAATCGACCGAGGCCGAGGCGCTGGTGGTGCAACGCGCGAGCGCGCTCAGCGGGCGCCGGCCGACGCCCTACGGCATTCTCACGCCGGATACGGTGGCCGCGACCTACCGCCGCTGACCGCGACGCGGGGTCGCGGCCGGACCGTCGGCGGCCAACCGCCGATACAATGGCCCGGTCGCCCGAGCCACCCACGTCTGCAGGAGTTACCGCATGCTTTTTCTATGGATCAAGGCCTTCCACGTCACTTTCATGGTGGCCTGGCTCGCCGGGCTGCTCTGCCTGCCCTGGCTGTTCGCCGCGCACGCCGAGGCGCGGGGTGCCACCGACCGCGGTCGATTCAGCGCGCTGGAACGCCAGCTATCGATGCTGATGTCGATTGCCGCACTCGGAACGATTGCGTTCGGCGTCTGGATGCTGGCAATGCTGGGCGGCGGCTGGATCGCCGGCAATGGCTGGTTCCACGCCAAGCTCGCGCTGGTCGTGGTATTGATCGGCTACCACGGCTGGTGTCAGGTCCAGGCCAAAAAGCTGCGTGAAGAGCGGGCCACCGGTACGCCGGCGTTCTATCGCATGATGAGCGCGGTACCGGCAGTCATTCTGCTGCTGATCATGCTGCTGATCTTCATCAAGCCGTTCTGACCGCCGTGCCCGACATGAAAAAACCCGCCGCGAGCACCCCGCGGCGGGTTTTCTGCCGGGCCGGCATGAACCATGCCGTTGCTTATTCGGCGTCCGGCGTCTGGTTGATGTTCGCACCGGTCTGAGACTGCAGGAAGTTCGCTTCGCCCATGCTCTTGATCAGATCGAGCTGGGTTTCGATATAGTCGATATGTTCCTCCTCATCGGAGAGAATCTCGACGAACAGATCGCGTGTGGCGTAATCGCCCGCGTCCTCGCAGACCTTGATGGCCTCCTTGTAGTGGGCGTGGCCCTCGTACTCGGCGGCGAGATCGCATTCGAGCATTTCCTGCGGCTTCTCGCCGATGCGCAGCTTGCCCAGGTCCTGCAGATTGGGCAGGCCATTGAGGAAGAGGATGCGCTTGATGAAGCGATCCGCGTGCTGCATTTCCTCGATCGACTCGTTGTACTCGTGCTTGCCGAGCTCGAAGAAGCCCATGTCCTCGTACATGCGCGCATGCAGGAAGTACTGGTTGATCGCGGTCAGCTCCAGCTTGAGCGCATCCTGCAGATACTTGATTACGGTCGCATCGCCTTTCATTGCCTGTCCTGTGTCGGCCTGAACTCCAGTCAAGGTTAGCGGAGGTCAGGTTGGCGTACAAACGAGGCGCGTGTTCGCCATCGGCCGCCGCGGCGCTGCCGCGACCCGTGCCGGGCAGCCGTTCCGAATACGATCGATCAGGCGGTCGCGACCGCCGGCGCTTCGGCGGTGGCAATGGCCTCCGCACGGTCGCGCTCCTGGCGACATTCGCGGAGCAGGTCACGTGCGCAGGGCGCACAGCGGCCACAGCAACCGGCCACACCGAGTTTCTGGCGCAGCAAGCGCATGCTGCAGACGCCCTCGCAATAGGCTTCGCGAATCTGGCAGTCGGTGACCGCGTTGCACACACAAACGTACATGAGCGTTACCTCCGACGCGCAGTACAACGCTAATGAGAATTATTGTCAACTACGAATGTCGACGCCATTTGCTGCCGGGCGATTTGCCGTCCCGCCGGCGCGGACGGGGTTCGCTGCCGCGCCGGTCAGGAGGCTGCGCCCGTATTCAGATAGCTGGCCAGTTCATCCAACGCGCGGCGGTAGACCTGGCGCTTGAAGAACACGACTTCATCGACCGGGTCCCAGTAATCGACCCAGCGGTAACCGTCGAATTCCGGTTTTTCGGTGGCATCGAAGCGCACGCAGGACTCGGGCGCAAGCAGTTGCAGCATAAACCATTTCTGTTTCTGACCGATGCATAACGGCTGTCGATGGCGCCGGATATAGCGCTTGGGCAGGCGGTAGCGCAACCAACTGCGGGTCGCGCCGATGATCTCCACGTGCTCGGGCCGCAGCCCGACCTCTTCTTCCAGCTCCCGATACAGCGCCGCCCGCGGCGCTTCACCTTCGCGGATACCACCTTGAGGGAATTGCCACGACTGCTGGCCGATGCGCTTGGCCCAGAACACCTTGCCTTGCTGATTGCTCAAGATGATGCCGACGTTCGCTCGGAACCCTTGTGCATCAATCACGACGCCACCCTCGGTAAAACTACTGAATCAATTCTTTCATAAAATCGCAAGAAACGAAAAAACACAGGCTGAATCGACGGAACCCATGCTTCGCCGGGCGCAATTCTATTGTGCTCCACTTCGGTCGCTTCCCACGGCTCCATGCAGGCGTCATCATTGGATATCTGCCATTTCATTTCCAGCCGGGGCGCCGACGTGCGACTGACCTTTTTTGATCTCGACAATACGCTGCTCGCTGGCGACAGCGATTATGAATGGGGCCGTTTCCTGGTCGACGAGGACGTGGTCGATCAATCGACATTCGCGCGCGCGAACGACACCTTCAGGGCTCAGTACGAGGCTGGCGTACTGGATATCCATGCGTATCAACGCTTCGTGCTGCAACCGCTGATCCAGGAGTCGGCGACGCGCATGGCCGCGCTGCGCGAGCGCTTCGTGGCCACGCGAATCGCGCCGATCGTGGCTCGTCATGCGGCTTCGGTGATCGATTTTCACCGCCAGCGCGGGGATCTGGTCGCGATCATTACCGCCACCAACCGCTTCGTCACTGAACCGATCGCGCACTTGCTGGCAGTCGAACACCTGATTGCAACCGAGCCAGAGATCGTCGACGGCGCGTATACCGGCGCCATCGCCGGCACCCCGTCTTATCGCGAGGGCAAGATCACCCGCGCCCGCAGTTTCCTGGCGGCGTTGTCCATTCAACCCGAGCACGTGACCTTCTACTCCGATTCACACAACGACCTGCCGCTGATGCGGTGGGCCGACCGCGCGGTCGCAGTCGACCCCGACGAGCGGCTCGCGGCGGCGGCGCGCGAAACCGGCTGGCCGGTGATCAGCCTGCGCGGCGAGACCATGCCGACACTCGCCTGAACAGACCCGCCGGTCGACCGATCAGCCGCCCGGCGCGTCGCGCTGTTCATCCCACGCGGCCAGGTAGGGCACAAGCTGCGGCCGGAGCCGCCCATTGGTCGCCATGATGGTGCACGATTCCAGATCGATCGGGCCACCGCCGAGTTCGGTGACATCGCCCCCGGCCTCGCGCACGATCACGGTGAGCGCGGCGATGTCGAGGATATTGAGATCCGACTCGATGATCGCGTCGATCGCGCCACTGGCCAGCAAATGGTAGTGGTAGAAATCGCCGTAGCCTCGGATGCGATGGGCGTCGCCGGCCAACTCGCCGATCTTCGCCCAGGCCGGAGACGCGCCCAGCGCGGCGATGTTGCCCAGCGACAGGCTGGCTTCGGCGATCTCGTCGACGGCCGACACATGGATCGGCTCGCCGTTGAGGAACGCGCCCTGCCCGCGCGCCGCCCAGGCCATATCGCCATTACCGAAGGCCGGGGCATTGGATACGCCCACGATCAACTCGCCCTGGTGCAGCAGCGCGATCTGGGTCGAGAAGAACGGATAACCGCGCACGAAGCTCTTGGTGCCGTCAATCGGATCGATCAGCCAGACATAATCGGCGTCGATCGACTCGCGGCCGAGTTCCTCGCCATAAAAGCCATGATCCGGAAACGCGTCCGATAACACGCGCTTGATGACGCGCTCGCACTCGACATCGGCGATGGTGACCGGCGAGGCGTCGGCCTTGCGTTCGACCTCGAAGTCACCGTGATAATAACGATTGATCACGGCCTCGGCGGCGCGCGCCGCCTCGATCGCGGTCTCCAGATAACGGCTCAGATCCTCGGCCACGGTCTCTCCTTGGTTGCATGTAAGGGGCTTATGCTAGGGCCTGTTACCGTTTCGTGCGACCGGCCGACGCGCGCCAGCTGCCGTGCCCTAGCGCAGGACGCCCGCCAGCGTGAACGCGGCGAATACGGCGAGCAGAATCAGTACTGCCCGCGAGATCAACGACAGCGCATCGATCAGGGCCTGGTTGAAGCGTTCGGCCGGCATGCCCGCGGCGTCGGTGCCGGTTTCGCCCAGCGCGGCGCGCCCCACCGCGGCCAGCAGCCGCCAGCTGGCCACGCCACTGACATGCGTCGTCGCGCGCGCCGTCCGCCAGGCGGCGAACCCATGTCGGGTCTGGCCGGCGACGGCATAGATCACGGCGACGATGCGCGCGGGGATCCAGGCGGCGATGCCGTGCACGTATTCAGCGACGCGGGCCGTCGCCCGGGTTGCCGGATCGCGCGCAGCCAGGGCCGGCAGCTCGCGCACCAGCCGATAGAACAGCGCCCCGGTCGGCCCGGCAACGAAGAACCACAGCAGCACGCCAAGCACGCGTTCGTGCCCCTGCACCAGGACCGCGCCGAGAATGGTCGGCGCCGTGACATCGGCGGAGCGGCGCCCGGTCGCCCGTCGGCACAGCGCGATCGCACGTGCCTCGGCTTCGTCGTGCGCGGCCTGAGTGCGGGCGTGGGCCAGCGCATAAACGTCTTCCCACAGATCACGCGGGCCCAGGCTGACCAGCAGGCCGGCCAGGCCGAAAAGAAGCTGGGCACCCAGCCAGAGATGGGTATCGACCGCCCATTGCGCTGCGCCGACGACGATCAGCGGCGGCAGAATGACCGCCACGCCAGCCGGCCGCGCCAGCCAGAGCCGGCCGATGCGGGTGCGCTCGATCAACCGCACGTAGGCGGCGAACGCATTGACCTGCCGCCAGCGCGTGAGCTGGCCCAACGTGCGCTCGATGAGCAGCGCGGCCACGATCACGATCAGATGCATGCGCGATCCAGCAAGCGGTTGAAGGCGGCCCAGTCGAATGCCGGCCCGGGATCGGTCTTGCGACCCGGGGCGATATCACTGTGGCCGACGATACGCGAACGATTCATGCCCGGATAATGAAGCAAAAGCGCGGCGCTGACAGCCGCCAGCCCGCGATACTGGGCCGGCGCGTAGGGACAGGCGTCGGTCCCCTCCAGCTCGATGCCGACGCCGAAATCGTTCACGCGCTCGCGGCCATCGAATCGCGACAAGCCCGCATGCCAGGCCCGATCGTCGAAACCGACGTACTGAGTCAGCCGGCCGGTGCGCTCGATCAGCAGGTGCGCGGACACCTGCAGATGCGCAATCCCGGCGTAGAACGGGTGTGCGGCCGGATTCAACGTGCGGCTGAACAGTGCATCGACCTGGCCATGGCCGAAGCGCCCGGGCGGCAGGGTGATCCCGTGGACCACCAGCGTATCCACAGCGATGCCCGCCGGGCGCGTGTCGTGGTTGGGCGAGAGCACACGGCGTACGCCGCGCAGCCAGCCGTGCTGGTCGATCCGCAGTCGGGTGCCGGTTGGGTCCATCAGAAATAAGCCTGAATGCCGAAATCCACGCGCAGACCATCACTTATCCGGGTGTTTTCATAGCCAACGGTGGAACGAAAAGCGAAATTATCCACGATCGGCACCTGCGCGCCGAGCGTCGCCCAGCCATAGTGTCCGTTCGCGCCGGCGGCGTATTGCAGCCAGCCGGCCTCGGCCTTGAGCTGGACACCCGGCACGGGATAAGCCAACAGCCCGGCGCTGCCGCCGGCGCCCAGCGCCCACGCCGGCTGCAATCCCGGATTGGCGTCGAAGGACATCAGGCCGAAGGTATAACCGATCAGATCGCGCCCGCCCCAGGCCAGCCCCGGCCCGCCCTGCAGGTAGTAACCGAGATCATTGCGCGCATCGGTGAACACATGAGCCGACGGCCGGCGCCGCAGGCCGGTGTCGACCGTGAACGAGACCGGTTTGAACCAGGCATTGCGCGGTGACAACGAAGTGATCGACAACAAACGCATGTCGCCGAGCCGGACGCGACCGTCGCTCGGGTCCAGGCGCAGGCCGATGTCGGCGAAATCGATCGCCGCCCCGCGCGTGTAACCGCCCGGATTGTCGAGCAGGTCGTGATAGGCGGGCCGGATACGAAAGCCGAGCGAAAAACGGCCGTCGGCATAGACGCCCGAGGCATTCACGCGCAGCGAGCGATGCCCGTCCTCGGGCGAGACCTTCGGCGCCGGCACGCGTCCGAATGGCGAACGACGCGGAATCGAGGCGCGCACCGCGAGAATGTGATTGGCATAGTCGCGCCCGGACCGGCCGGGCACCGCCGCCTTCACTTCCTTGCTCGACAACTGGTAGTTCAACGCGTCGTAGGCCACTTCCAGCACCGCCGCCCGACGTTCCGGCTTCAGCGCCCGCACGGCCGGCGCATCCGGCGCGAGTTCGCGCCGCGAGATCCGGCGCGCCAACGCCTGCGCCGTCGGCGAGAGTTGCTCGGTCTCCCAGCGCAGCGTCGTTTCCATCGACGGCCGATAGGTCGCCGACCCCATCAGACCGGGGACATCCGCCAGCGACCGGATCGTATCGGATGGAATCGCATACCAGCTGTACTGGCGCGTCAGATGCAGATGCGGCCGGGCAACATCGAGCAGGCTCAAGAGCTGGTAGGCGCAATTCTTGTTGAGGAAGTAATAGACGAAATGGACGCTGCCCATCTCCCAGACATGGTCGACCAGACGCGACAGCTGCGCCCGGGTCAGGTTCAGCGGATACGACCAGACATCGCGATTCTCGATCCAGGCGTATTGCTTGACCTTCTTGTAATACGGAAACAGGCCGAACACACCCGGATAGCCACCGGTCAGCCCCTTCCAGACGAACCCGAGGCCGTGCTTGCCCTGCGGCGCGGCCGCCGCGAAATTCACCGCGTACGACAACAACTCGGTCCCCGGGCCCTTGCGGGACGAATCGATGCGCAACAGCGTATGGCCGAACATCGACGACGGACTGTTCGGAAACGCGGTGGGAAAAACCAGGCTCGCCGAAGACGGTGCGATCAAGGCGCGCCAGCGACGATAACCGGGGCAGTCATGGACCGGAAGATGCGAGGTATCGATATCCAGCGCCTTGACCAGGAACTTGCGGCGCGCGACGAACAGGCAGTACACCGGCAACTGACGCGGGCCGATCGGCCGCTTCGAGAACAGCCCGGCCAGCGTGGCGTCGAGCTCCGCCGCCGGGTCGGTGCGGCCGTCGGCGGCCAGAAAGAACCAACCGGAGGCCACTTCGCTGTGGACGCCGCCGTGCAGCCAGTTCGGCTCATAATGCAACAGCGCATGCCATTCGTCGGTCGCCGCCAAGTGCGCGCTCGCAGCGCGCGCCTGGAGCCGTTGCAGTTCGCCGCCCGGCACCTTCGCGGCGGCGGTGCCGGCAACCAGTGACAGCACGGCCACCAGCGTCGCTGCCACGCCCTGCCGACGCCGCCGGCCGAACCGCACCGCCGTCGTCGCTTGCGACCGGCCGGCCGCCGCTCGGTCGAGCGCCGGAGCCGGCGGACCACAGCGCACCATGCGTCCGCCTGGCGCGTTCGCGGGGCGATATGCGGCGAATCGCGCCTTGCCGGACACGATTTGCGGACGCCAACGCGGCGCTCGCACGAAACGGCAACAGGCCCTAGTCGTTGCCCGGGGTCTGGGCGTCGAAATCGCCCAGCGGCCGGGTAAAGGTATACTTGGCCGGCTCAGCGACCAGACGTTCGCGTGCCTTGTCGGTGTTATGCCCAAGCAGCGAAAACGGCAGGGACACGATGAACAACCCGGTGCCTGCCACCGTGGCCACCAGACTCAACGGGCGTACCACCGCAGCGTCGAAGGTCATGGCGGCGGCCGAGGGGGTTGCGGCATCATCGTTGCTCGCCGCCAGCGCCGGGGCCGCGACCACCAGCGACAGGGCGACGACGCTTGCGACAAACGCGCGCCGGATCAGGAGAATAGACATGTGGCGACCCCCGGAGTGCTGCACCACCGAAAGATTAGGCGCTGGTGCCATTTCATACAAGCCCGTCAATCCAATCGAGCCTTGGGATCCATCATGACCGCGCGCGAAGTCTATCTGGCCGCCGATCCGGTCAACGCCGAGATCGTCAAGGATATGCTCGTCGACCGGGGGATTCCCGCCCACGTTCGTCGCCAGCATCTCTGGGGCGGCATGGGCGAGTTGCCGGCCAACCTCTATCCCCAGGTCTGGATCGACGACCCGGCCGACTTCGAGCGTGCACATGAGCTCTTGACCGCGTTCGAGCAGGGCCCGGTGGAGGGCGGCCGGGCGTGGCACTGCCCCGGCTGCGGCGAAACCGTCGAGGGCCAGTTCAACGCCTGCTGGCACTGTCAGCATCCCCGCCCACACCCATGCACCTGATCCTGCATCGGCCCGAGATCCCGCCCAACACCGGCAACGTGATCCGGCTTGCCGTCAATATCGGGGCCGAGCTGCATCTCATCCATCCGCTGGGGTTCTCGATCGACGACAAGCACCTGCGCCGCGCCGGGCTGGATTATCGTGAGCGCGCCGTGATTCGCGAATGGCCGGACTACGACAGCTGGCGCGCCGCGCATCCCGACAACCGCGTGTTCGCCGCCACCAAGCGCGGCGACGTGCGCTACGACCGCCTGCGCTATCGCGCCGACGACGCCTTGTTGTTCGGCTGCGAAACCAAGGGTCTGCCCGCCGAGCGAGTGAACGCCGCGGATGCCGCGATCTATCTGCCCATGCAGCCCGGCAATCGCAGTCTGAACCTGTCGAACAGCGTGGCGGTGATCGCCTTCGAGGCCTGGCGCCAACTCGGCTTCGCCTGAACGCTCGCGCGTCAGGCCTTCGCGCCCGGGTCCAGCACTTCCCAGCCGGCGTTGTCCGCCTCGGCCGAGAGCTTGCGGTCGGGCGCGACCGCCACTGCCCGCCCCACCATGCGGAACAGATAGGCATCGTTGATCGAATCGCCGAAGGCGACGGCGTCGGCCAGCGGCAACCCGGCCCGGCTCGCCAGGGTCTCCGCCGCGTCGACCTTGGTCGGCCCGTAGGGATGGCGCCGCGGCGGCGCCGGGGTGAAACGGCCGTTCTCGGTACAGCAGGCCGCCCCGATGCAAAGTTCGATATCGAGCGCTTCGCCGAGTGCGTCGGCCAGAAACTGGGGCGTACCGGACAGCAGCACCACAGTGTCGCCGGCCGCCTGATGCGCCTTGAGACGCTCGACCGCCGGCGCATGCAGCACCGGCACGAGCACGTCGGCCACGAACCGACGTGCGAGTTCGACGATATGCCCGTATTCATGGCCCGAGAGATAGGCCTTGTTCTTCTGCATCACATGCTTGCCGAAGCGCGGCAGGTAGCGCAGCGCGAACCCGGCGAAGGCCAGCAACTGGCGCGGCCCGAGTGCGCCCACCTGCCAGAGATAGCGCGCGAAGCGCATCTCCGAAGAGGCCCCCGGCACGAGCGTGCCATCGATGTCGAAGATGACCAGACGCATGTCAGCCTCTTTGTGCGGCAGGCCGCTCATTCACGCAGAACTCCACGATCACCGGCAGACCACGGGCGACGCAGATCGCCGCCGAGGCCCAGGCCAGCACCAGACCGGTCGCCGACAGCGCACCGCCCCAGGCCGCCCAGAATTCGGGCGCAATCGCCGGAAACGGCTGCCAGAGCAGTATCCAGGCAAAGGTCACGGCCTTGAGCACGGCATAGAAGCCGCGCATGAAACGCCCGGCGACCAGGAAACGACCGATGGGCGACTGCATCATGTCGAACGCCGCCGTGCCGCTCGCGGCCCCCTTGCTGCGGATGGCGTCGACCAGGTTGCCGCGAATGATGAACAGCAGCGGCACCCAGACCCCGATGAAGCCCAGATGCGCAAGCACCACCCACAGCACCGTTTCCACGATGCGATCGATGGCGATATCAAAAGTGGCGCCGAACAGTGTTTCCTCGTTGAAACGCCGCGCGACCCAGCCATCCACGCCGTCGAGCGCGATGATCAGAATCGTGAGCGGCGCATTGACCAGCTGCAAGGCGGGAACGCCCGAGTAGACGATGCCCAACAGCAGGAACAGCAACAGAAAACGCCCGAAAGTGACCCAGTTCGCCATATGCCCGTTTATGTCTCGCCGGGACTGGTCGATATATCGCACCATGCCGTTGGGGCGAGGGCGCATCGACCGCCCCCGGGGCGGTGCTTGGTTTTCGATTCCTCGGCCGTGCCCGCGCTGAACGCCGGCCGCACGATTTCACGATCCTGTCATACGTATTCTACATGAGCGGCGCGCGCCAAGGGTTAGCACGGCTGCGCCCGCATCGCGACCGGTCCCGCTCCCGGAGCCCGGCCGGCCCGCCGATCAGCGGCACCAGCGCTGGCGCTGGACCTCGACCGCGATATGGCAAAGGCAATGCGCCCCTATTCGGCCTCGGCTCGAGACGGGCGATCGGTCAGCCGGCGCGCCGCGGCCTGCGGCGAATCGCCTTCGTGGAGTACGCGATACGCCTGCGCCGCGATCGGCATGTCGATGCCGTGCGCCTGGGCCATGCGGTGCACCTCGCGTGCCGCCCGCACGCCTTCGACCACCTGGCCGATCCGCGCCTCGGCCGTGGACACGTCATCGCCGGCCGCCAGCGCCAGGCCCATGCGACGATTGCGCGACTGGTCATCGCTGCAGGTCAGCAGCAGATCGCCCAGACCGGCCATGCCGGTCAGCGTATCGCGACGGCCGCCGAGTTCCACGCCCAGGCGCATCATCTCCGACAGCCCGCGCGTGATCAGCAGTGCGCGGGCGTTGGCGCCGTAGCCCAGGCCGTCCGACATGCCGACCGCGATCGCCAACACGTTCTTCACCGCCCCGCCCACGCCGACGCCGATCACGTCGCTCGAGGTGTAGACCCGGAACACGCCGTCGTGGAACGCCCGCGCCATGTCGGCGGCCAATGCCGGGTCGGCCGAGGCGATGGTGACAGCGGTCGGCAGGCCCCGCCCCACCTCACCGGCGAAGCTCGGCCCCGACAGCACGCCGGTGGCGCGGGCAGAGCCCAGCACGGCCGTGGCGACCTCGTGCGGCAACAGGGCCGTATCGGGCTCCAGCCCCTTGGTCGCCCAGAGCACGCGCTGGTGCGGGGCCAGCCATGGGGCCAGCGCTTCCAGGCCGGCCCGCAGCGCGTGGCTGGGCAGCACGACCACGACATCGTCCGCGCCGTCCATCGCCGCGGCCAGATCGGCCACGGGCTCCAGCGTGGGCGGAAAGGTCACATCGGGCAGGTAACGCGCATTGACGCGCGTCCCGGCCATGGTCTCGATCGCGGCGGCGTCGCGGCCCCACAGGCGCACGGCATGGCCGCGCCGTGCCAACTGGACCGCAAGCGCCGTGCCCCAGGAACCGGCGCCGACGACGGCGAAACAGCGCGGCAGAGCCACCGACACGATCAAGCCTGCAGAAACGCCTAGTGCGTCGCCTGGCTGGCGTCGCCGGGCGTGCCGTCCTCGCCCGCAAGATGCTGGGCATACAGCAGGTCGAAGTTCACCGGCTGCAGCAGGAAGTGCGGAAAGCCCGCGCGCTGCACCATGTCGCCCACCGACTCGCGAATATAGGGGAACAGGATCGACGGGCAGTAGGCGCCAAGCACATGATCGCGCTCATCGTCGGCCGAAAAGCCCTCGAGCTGGAACACGCCGGCCTGCTGCACCTCGACGATATAGGCCGTGCGCTCGCCCTGCTTGGCGGTGACCGTCACGGTCAGAACCACCTGATGGGTCTCCTCGGACAGCGACTGGATCTGCGTGTTCAGATCGACGTTGACCTCGGGGTTGTACTCCTCTGTGAACACGCGCGGGCCATCCGGCACTTCGATCGAGGCATCGCGGATGTATATCTTCTGCAGACCGACCTGGCGCTGGGCCTCGGTCTGTTCGGTTTGGCTGTCGTTATCTTCGGCCATGATCCCTCCTGTGGGGCGCGAAAGCGCGCCGCTTATTTACTGGTGACCGGCAGACCGTCGGCCCGCCAGCCGTTGATGCCACCCTTGAGCGCATAAACCCGGGTATAGCCCTTGGCCCGCAATTTGGCCGCAGCCGCCGGCGCGGCATTGCCGGCGCCGCAATAGACGATGACCGGCTTGTTCGGGTCGCGCGAGATTTCCTTGGCGCGCTCGGCGATGCCGGCGGCGGGCACATGCTTGGCGTTGAGAATATGATGCTTCTTGTATTCCGACGACGAGCGCGTATCGACCACGACCGCGTCGTCACTGTTCATCAGCCGTACCGCCTCTCCTGACGAAATCGGCCCGCTGCCGGACAACGCCCGCCAGACCTCGTTCGCGATGAAGGCGATGACGATGACGCCCAGCGCGGCCCAGAGAAACGGATGATGGACGACGAATTCCAGCAACTGATTCATAAACGATGTGCCGAGTCTCAATAGATGCGTGCCCGAGGCGCGCGGACGGCGGGCCCGCGCGGGGTGAAGATCGCCCGGAACCCGGGCGTCGGCCGGGGATTATTGCATAGTCCGCCGCCCCCTGACCCGCACGCGGCCGCTTGTCTTACAATCGCCCGATGCGGTTGACCCACGTGCTCGGCGCCCTATTGCTTGCGCTGTCCATTCTTGCCCCGGCGACCGGCCTGGCCGACGGCGACTCGCGCGCCGCCCATGCCCGCGCCGAACTCTCGGCCTTGCGCGATCGCATCGCCAAGGTGCGCAAGCAGATCGCCTCGGACTCGAATCAGCGCAGCGACCTGTCGGACGCGCTGGCCAGGGCGCAATCGCGCATCAGCGCGACGCGCAAGCGGCTGGACACGCTCGACCACGCCATCGCCGAACACAAGAAACGCATCGCGCGCCTGAAAAGGCAGCGCGACGCCGAACGCGACAATCTATCCGGCGAACTCGAGACGCTGCGCGCCCAGGTGCGCTCGGCCTACGAGACCGGCCGCATGAGCCGGATGCGCCTGCTTCTGTCGGGGGCGGCGCCCGATCGCATCGGCCGCATGCTGAATTACTACCAGTATTTTTCCGATGCCCAGAGCCGGCAGGTCGCGCACCTCAAGACCGTGCTCACCCGCCTGGCCTCCAAGCAGCAATCGCTGGAAAACGAACGCTCACAACTGGCCGACCAGCGCGCCGAGCGCGCCCGGACGCTGGATGCGCTGGAAGCCACCGAAAAGAAACAGAAGACCACGCTGGCCGCGCTCGACCGACAGCTGTCATCGCACCAATCGAGCCTGTCGGACATGCGCGACCAGGAACAGCAACTCAAGAAACTGCTCGACTCGGTGCAGAGCCAGCTGTCGAACCTGCCGCCGGTGCCCTCGGGCGTACCGTTCTACAAACTCAAGGGCCGCATGCATCCGCCGGTGGCGGCCAAATCCGTGCTCGCGCGCTACGGCCAGACCAAGAACGGCGGCCCGCTGCGCTGGCAGGGCGATTGGTTCGCCGCCGCGCAGGGGACGCCGGTGCACGCGGTCGCCGGGGGCCGGGTCGTCTACGTCGGTTACATGAAAGGCTATGGCCTGATCGTGATCATCGATCACGGCCACGGCTATTATTCGTTGTACGGGCATGCCGCGGCGAGTTATGTCGACGTCGGCGACGCGGTATCCACCGGCCAGCCGATCGCCACCGCCGGGCATAGCGGCGGCCACGACAAGAACGGCATCTACTTCGAGATCCGCCACGGCCAGGACCCGGTCAACCCGAGCCGCTGGCTGGCGGGCTGATTGGCGCGAGACAGCCGTATGCTATCGTCGATAGCCGTTGCGGCAGGCCGGGCCCTGCAACGGACCGAACCGACCGACCCGAACCTATCGAGCGCCTGACCGAGCGCCTTCGGGCGCCGGAACCGACTGACAAGACACTGGAAAAAGACATGGACCCCAAACTGCGCGGCGCATCCCTGATCGTGCTCGGCGTGATCGTCGGCACGGTCATCACGATCGGAGAGAACAGTTTCGCCGACAGCGCGCCCGGGGCGGCCGATGTCCAGAGCCTGCAAAAGGCCAGTGATGCCAGCCAGGCCAATCAGAAGCTGCCATTGTCGGAACTGCGCAAGTTCGTGGCGATCATGCACCAGGTCAAGCAGGACTACGTCGAGAAAGTGTCGGACAAGACACTCCTGGACAACGCCCTGCACGGCATGGTCGACCGGCTGGACCCGCACTCGGCCTATCTCGATCCGGACCAGTACAAGCAGCTCACGGTATCCACCTCCGGCCAGTTCGGCGGGATCGGCGTGAAGGTGCAGATGGAGAACGGTTATCTGCAGGTGATCTCGCCGATCGACGACACCCCGGCGTCCCGGGCCGGCGTCCAGCCGGGCGACATGATCATTCGCATCGACGACAAGCCGGTCAAGGGCATGTCCATGAGCGATTCCGTGCACGCGATGCGCGGCAAGCCGGGCAGCAATATCTCACTGACCATTCTGCGTGATGGCCACGACAAACCGATCCACCTGCATCTGCAACGCGCCGATATCCAGGTCGCGAGCGTGAAGTCGCACATGCTGGCCCCGGGCTATGGCTACATCCGCATCAGCCAGTTCACCGACGGCACCGCCAAGGGCATGAACAAGGCGCTGGCCCAGCTCAAGAAAAAGGCCAACGGCCCGCTCAAGGGCGTCGTGCTCGACCTGCGCAACAATCCCGGCGGCGTACTCGGCGCCGCGGTGGACGTCTCCAACGATTTCGTCGGCAGCGGCACGATCGTCTCGATCCAGGGGCGCGCCGCCGATACCGAGCACAAGTTCAAGGCCACGCCGGGCGACAAGCTCAACGGCGCGCCGATGGTGGTGCTGGTGAATCAGGGCACGGCCTCGGCCGCCGAAATCGTCTCCGGCGCCCTGCAGGACGACCACCGTGCGGTGATCATGGGCACCCAGACCTTCGGCAAGGGCTCGGTGCAGACCGTCCTGCCGCTCAACGACGGCTCGGCGCTCAAGCTCACCACCGCGCGCTACTACACCCCGTCCGGCCGCTCGATCCAGGCCGAGGGCATCACGCCCGACATCAAGCTGGCGCCGGTCAAGATCACGCCGGCCCAGGCCAGCGGCGGCTTCGGCTATACCGAGGCCGACCTGCCCGGCGCGCTCAAGAATACCGGCGCGGAAGCCGGCGCCGGCCCGGCGGCCAACAACGCCAACAACGACGCCGGCCACAGCAGCGATACCGGCAAGGGCAAGGGCAACCACTCGAAACCCGAGTCGCAGACCCGGCCGCAGAGCGACACGGGCGCCAAATCGTCCGATACCGGCGCGGACGCGTCCGGCACGCCCGCTGCCGATTCCGGAAACCATGGCAGCGCCGACCAGCCCCACTCCGGCAAGCCACTGGTGGAAAAGGACTACGGTGTCTATGAAGCCCTGAACCTGCTCAAGGGGCTCAACACGCTCAATCAGAACCAGACGCGGGGGGCGAAGCCGAGCCGGCCGATGGCTGGACAGGCCCACAACAGTGCCCGGCACGACGGCAAGGCGGCCACGGCCGGCTCTTAGAACCGATGCCAACAGGGTGGCGTGAACGGCAGCGCGCGGCCGCGTTGCCTTATCTCGACGGGCGCGGCGTACCGTGCCAGGCCTTGGCCCAGCTGATCATGCCGGCCAACCCGGTGATGATGGCCATCCACACCGGCAACGGCGGATAAGCCAGCTCGGCGGCCGAGACCACGACCAGACCGGTGCCCACCAGCGTCCAGCGCATGGCCCGCCGCGCGGTGCGCAGTTCGTAGGTGATCTCGGTCAGCGCGGCTTCCAGCTGGTGCGCGCCGGGCGCCTCGCCGGCGCGGGTGCGTCGCACCACCGTATTCACCAGATCGGGCAGACCGTCCACGATCTGCGGCAACTGCTGACGAATGCGTTCAGCCGCGATGCGCGGATCGGCGCGGCGACGCATCCACTCTTCCAGAATCGGCTTGGCCGTCGCCCACAGGTCGAGCTGCGGATACAGGTCGCGCCCGAGGCCTTCGACGTTGAGTACGGTCTTCTGCAGCAGTACGAGTTGCGGCTGAACCTGATAGCGATAACGCCGGGCGATCTTGAACAGGCGCACCAGGAACAACCCGAACGAGATCTCGGCCAGCGGCTTGTTCATGATCGGCTCGGAGACCGTGCGGATCGCGCCCTCGAAATCCTCGATGCGGGTATCCGCCGGCATCCAGCCGGATTCCACGTGCAACTCGGCGATGCGCCGGTAATCCTGATTGAAGAAGGCCAGGAAATTCTCGGCCAGATAACGCTGGTCGTCGGCCGTCAGCGTGCCGACGATGCCGAAATCCAGCCCCACGTAACGCGGACGCCCGGGATTGTCGGTCTGCACGAAGATGTTGCCGGGGTGCATGTCGGCATGAAAGAAATTATCGCGAAAGACCTGCTTGAAGAATATCTCCACGCCGCGCTCGGCCAGCGCCTTGAAGTCCACGCCGGCGGCGACGAGCGTATCGACATCGTCGATCGGCACGCCTTCCATGCGCTCCATCACCAGCACCGACTCGGTGCTGTAGTCGAAATAGATGGTCGGATGCACGATCAGGTCCGAGCCGTGCCAGTTGCGCCCGAGCTGGCTGGCATTGGCACCTTCGCGCATCAGGTCCAGTTCGTCGTGGATGATGCGATCGTATTCGGCCACGATCTCCACCGGGCGCAGGCGCTCGGCTTCCGGATGGAAGCGCGCGGCCATCTTCGCCAGCGTGTAGAGCACCGCGATGTCGCGCGCCACACGCGCGTGCACGTCCGGGCGCAACACCTTGACCACCACGGCCGCGCCGCGCGTCTCGCCCGCGGCCGGGTGCAGGCGTGCGGCGTGCACCTGGGCGATCGAGGCCGCAGCCATGGGTTGCTCGTCGAACTCGGCGAAGAAGCGTTCCAGCTCGTGGCCATAGGCCGCCTCGATCAACGCGCGCGCCTCGGCGCCCTCGAACGGCGGCACATCGTCCTGCAGCTTGGACAGTTCCTCGGCCATGCCGTCGGGCAGCAGGTCGCGGCGCGTCGACAGGGTCTGGCCGAACTTGATGAACACCGGCCCGAGCGCTTCCAGCGCCAGGCGCAGGCGTACCGCCACCGGCTGGTCGAAGTGCTTCGGCCGGCCCACCAGCCAGGTCGGCGCATTGTCGCCGAACAGCTCGCCCAGGCCATAGCGGCGCATCGTGCGCAGGATTTCCAGCACACGCCGGGATTGTCCGAGCATCAGCGTCGCCGCTCCAGTCTCTTGATTCGAGCGGCAGTGCGCTCCACCTGGTCGCGGAACCCCGCGACTTCGCCGGCCAGTTTTTCGTGTTCCCAGGCGCCGACGACGTCACGGGTTTCCTCGCGCAGATACTCGGCCGTCTGCGCCGGCAGCTCGCGCCGCAGACGCGAGAACAGCCCGGCCGCGCCCTTGGCGCCCTGCTCGAGAAAATGCCCGACCACGGGCCCGAAGCGCTGATCCAGCAGATCGCCGAGATCGAAATCCACGCCGGAGAACAGATCCGCGAACTGCTGGGCGATGCCGATATCGCCCTCGATGCGCAGACCACCGCCGGTGAGCCCCTCGCGGCCGCCGGAAAAGAACACCCGGGCAAACACGGTGGAGCGCCCGGTCAGGCGCACGTCCGGCTCGCCTTCGGGCGAACCCGCGACCTGCAGGCCGTGCCGCTCGCCGATGAAGGTCACCGCCAGGCCCAGATCGGCGAAACATACGGTCAACGAACGCCCGGACAGCGCCGCCGCGCGTTCGAGCGCGGTCGCGTCGGCGCCGATATAGCGATTGAGCGCCATTTCGGCGGCGGCCCGCGCCGGCCCCGGCAGGCCGCGAAAATCCCCCGCCGGACTCATGGCGCGTAACCGCGATGCACGGCGACGATGCCGCCGGTGAGGTTGTGATAACCACAGCGCACGAAACCGGCTTCGCCCATCATCGACTTCAGCGTGTCCTGATCGGGATGCATGCGGATCGATTCGGCCAGATAGCGATAAGCCGCCTCGTCGCGCGCCACGTTCTTGCCCAGCCAGGGCAGCACCGAAAACGAATACACGTCGTAGAGCCGTCCCAGACCCGGCACCGCCGGCTTGGAGAATTCGAGCACGATGGTGCGCCCGCCCGGTTTGGTCACGCGCGCCATCTCGTTGAGCGCGCTCTGCTTGTCGGTGACATTGCGCAGGCCGAAGCCGATGGTCACGCAGTCGAAGGCGTCGTCGGCGAACGGCAGTTTCTCGGCATTGGCCAGGCAATAATCGACGTTCGAGACCAGCCCGCGCTCGATCATCCGGTCGCGGCCGTTGGAGAGCATGGCGTGGTTGATATCGGACATCAGCACCCGGCCGGAGGCGCCGACCTTGCGGGCAAAACCGGCCGCGAGATCGCCGGTGCCGCTGGCCAGATCGAGCACGCGCTCGCCCGGGCGCACCGCCGCCAGACTGATCGTGAACCGCTTCCATGCCCGATGGACGCCCATCGACATGAGATCGTTCATGATGTCGTAGTTGTCGGCCACCGAATCGAACACCGCACCCACGCGCTGGGCCTTGGCGCCGCGCGGCACGCGTTCGTAGCCGAAATCGATGGTGTCGGAATCGTCCGACGGCGGCTGTCGGGAATCGACCATGGCCGGGTGCGGGCAGTTGGGCGTGGCGGCAAGCTTACCGCACTGGCGGGCGTGGCGGCCAAGCATGCCCGCCGGTGGTACCGGCTTCGTTGTTCGGCGCCGGCATGCGATAGCGCGCGCGATTGGCCGGTGCCCGCGCGTCGCCCGGTGACGCATCCGGTTCGCAGAGAGGCGCCCGGGGCGCGTCGACACCAGCGAACGATCACCTCGTGCGACCGTTCGGCGTGAGGCAGCGGGCCGCACGCCCCGGCCGGCCCCGAGGCACAGGCTCGAGTGACGGCTTGCGTTCGTGCTCGCCAACTCGCGCCTCGGCTAGTACATTGCGTCCAGAGTCGCGCTCGGGCCGCCGCAATCCCCGGGCCGAGCCGTTATTGTCATCACCGGAGCCCTGCATGACCCTCGCCGTTTTCAAGCGCCTGGCCGCCGTGGCCGGTGCCGGACTGCTTGCCACCACCCTTGCCGCCAGCGCCCAGCCGACCCAGAAACCGGCGACAAGTGACCTGCCACCGGTGCTCGCCAAGGCGGTCAAAAACGGCTCGCTGACGGTCGATCGGCAGTTCAAGACCGATGTCCCGGGCGTGACCGGCTATGTGCTGGAGAACGACGGCCAGCATCAGATCGTCTATGGCGATCATGGTTATCTGTTCATGGGCCAGATGGTCTCGCCCGAGGGCAAGAACATGTCGGCGCAGTACACCGACAAGTACGTGCCCAAGCCGGATGTGGGCAAGGTGGTCGATCAGCTCAAGAAAACCGGGCATCTGGTTCAGCAGGGCCCGAATGATGCGCCGGTGATCTATGTCTTCGCCGACCCCAACTGCATCTATTGTCATCGCTTCTACCAGCAGGCCGAGCCGCTGGTCAAAGCCGGCAAGTTGCAGCTGCAGTGGGCCCTGGTCGGTTTCCTCAAGTCATCGAGCATGGGCCGCGCGGCCGCGATCCTGTCGGCCAAGGACCCGGCCAGGGCGCTGGTGGAAAACGAGAACGGGTTCGATGAGGATTCCGAAGAAGGCGGCATCAAACCGGTCGCTTCACCCTCGGCCAAACTCAAGCACGTGATCAACCGCCACTACAAGCAGATGTCGTCGGCCGGCGGCAACGGCACACCGACGCTGCTGTACAAGAAAGACGGCCACTGGGCGGCCAAGATCGGCGCGCCGGCCAAGGCCTGGCTCAAGAACTACATCCACCACCAGAGCTGATCGCCTTAGCGCGGCCCGCTGTTTTCGCGGACGACCGGCCTGAATTGCCGGTTGCCACTCGACTCTCAGGATTGCCACCGTGCCAGGACCGACCTTGCGCGCTCGTCCAGTGTCCTGTAACGCAAGTTCACGTCATGGGTTTCGCGTGATTTTTCGTGCCAGGCAAGGCGCGGTGATGAGCCGTATCGGGGAATACGGCGAATCGCCGCAACGCCGCATGGCGCGAAAAAGAGTCGAAACAGGGCGATGAATTTGCGTTACAGGACACTCGGGCCGGCGCTTGCCCTCGCCGCGATCATGGGCGCGATCTCGGTGACCGCGTTTGCCCCGTTCGGGGCATTCTGGGCGCTGCCCCTCCTGTTGGCGGCGCTGTTTCGCCTCGCCGACGGACTGAATATGCGGCGCGCCGCCGGCGTGGGGCTTGCATTCGGCATCGGCCAGTTCGGCGCCGGCACGTACTGGATCCTGATCGCACTGTCGGGGGTGGGCGGCGCGCCCCTGCCGCTGGCCCTGGCCCTGCTGGTGGGGTTGATCGTTGTGCTGGCCGGCTTCATTGCCCTCACGCTCGGCGTTGGTGCGCGCGTCGCCCCGACCCCGGGCGCGCTGCGATACCTGGTCTGGCTGCCGCTGCTTTGGACGCTGGTGGAATGGCTGCGCAGTTGGGTCTTCTCCGGCTTTCCCTGGCTGTCGATCGGTTATTCGCAGATCGCCTCGCCGCTGGTCGGCATCGTGCCGATATTCGGCGTGTTCGGCGCCAGCTGGGCAGTCGCCCTTTCGGCCGGGCTGCTGGCCTGGCTGAGCGCGCGCCCGAAGCGGGCGCCGACGGCGATCGCGGCGCTGATCGTGCTCTGGGCGGGTGCCTTCGGGCTTGGCCGTATCGACTGGACGCATCCCAGCGGCAAGCCGCTCACCGTTACCCTGGTACAGGGCAACATCACCCAGCAGGCCAAGTGGTCGCCGCAGTCGGTCGACAATGCGATCCATCGTTATTCCCGACTCACCCACGGCCACTGGCAGTCGGATCTGGTGATCTGGCCCGAAACCGCGATCCCGGACTACTATCGCGCGGTCAAACCGGCGCTCGACAATCTCGGCGCCCGCCTGGCCAAGCACCATACGACCCTGATCACTGGCCTGCTCAGCGCGAGCAAGAACGGACAACGCATCTATAACAGCGTGGTGGCGGTCGGCGCCGGCAAGGGCCTGTATTCCAAGCGCCATCTCGTGCCCTTCGGTGAATACTTCCCGGTACCGGAATTCGTGCGCCACTGGATGGCCGAGTGGGGTATGCCCTATTCGGACATCACGCCGGGCGCGACGCACCAGAAGCCGATCGTCGCCGGCCATGTCGCGCTCGGCATCTCGGTCTGCTACGAGGATATCTTCGGCGGCCTGATCGCCCGTGACGTGCCGCCGGCCAATGTGCTGGTCAACGTATCGGACGATGCCTGGTTCGGGCGGTCCATCGGGCCGAAACAGCATTTCGAGATGGCGCGCATGCGGGCGGTCGAAACCGGCCGCTATCTACTGCGCGCCGACAACAGCGCGGTCACCGGCATCGTCGCCCCGGACGGCCGGGTGGTCGCGCGTGCGCCGGACTTCACCGCGACCGCCGTCACCGGCCACTTCCGGCCCTATGCCGGCATGACACCATTCGCACGCTGGGGTAACTATGGTGTGGTGCTGTTGGCGCTTTGTGTCGCCGGCCTGGCCGGTATGGCGCGCGTTCTCGATCGTCGACGGCTACGCCGACGGTAGGGTCAATCACGGACTGTAGCTAAAGCCCAAATCCTGCTACAACGAGTCGAGTTCTATCTGCCGACCGCTTCGGAGGTTGTTGTTCATGTCATCGGTTTCCCCTACCCCCGTGGATCGTCGCGCGGACCGCGGCATCGCCGCTCCGCTGCCCCACGATATCCGCAAGACCGCCATCGACCCCGACTACTGGTATCCGCTGGCGCGCTCGCGCGATGTGCCGCGTGCCGGCACCAAGGGCGTGAGCTTTGCCGGCGAGCCGATCGTGCTCGCGCGCACCGAAACCGGACATATCTTCGCGCTCGAGGATCGTTGCGCCCATCGCCAGGTGCCGCTGTCGCTGGGCGAAGTCCGCGGCGAGCGCCTGCTCTGCGGCTACCATTGCTGGGCCTACAACACCGCCGGCGCCTGCATCAACGTGCCCTATCTCGACCAGGGCAAATCACTGCCCAACGGGGTGAAAAGTTACCCCTGCGTGGAAGCCTACGGCCTGATCTTCGTCTATCCGGGTAACGTGAACGCCGCCGGCATCGATCGCTTTCCGTCTATCCCGACCTGGGGCGACCCCCACTACAAGACCCGCTACCTCGATCGGCGCATCGACTGCCACTACAGCTTCATGCACGAAAACCTGATGGACATGAATCATCAGTTCCTGCATCGCAGCCTGATGGGCAGCATCAACCCCACCGCGCTGGATATCCGCGAAGGCGACGGCTGGGTGGAAGTCGACTACACCTTTCATCGCGCCCGCGGCAAGCAGCCGATCGGCGAGAAATTCATGCTCGGCCGTCGCTCGAAGGCCCCCGATGCCAAATCGGACGCGCGCGAGGACAAGGACATCATGACCATCCGCACGGGCTATCCGTACCAGACGCTGCAGTTCTGGACCGCGGGCTCGAGCGAACCGGCGCTGGATCTGTGGAACGCCTACGTGCCCATCGACGCCGAGCAGCGCAAGAACCACACCTTCGGCCTGATGATGGTGAGAAAACCCGGTATCCCAGGCGCCATCCATGTCCTGTGGCCGTTCATCATCGCCTTCACCAACGGCATCTTCGGCCAGGACGAGGATATCGTCGAAGCCGAGCAGCGCGCTTTCGACGCCCAGGGCGAGGACCGCAACAACGAGATCTTTCCCATCATCCAGAAGCTGCGCCATCTGCTGGTCGAACAGGGACGGCCGCTGGGCGCCCGGACCTGATCATCGGCCGGCGCGGGGCGGCGGCGGCCAAGATGACCGGGCCGGCCGGGGCGCATTGGCTTCGGCGCGTTCGCGTCAGCCAGCGTGGCCGCCGGGTTATCGGTGGCCTGGCTCGGACCGGCCCCTGTTCACCGCATGGCGGCCGCGTTCACCGCGCGTCGCTGCGATGCCCGCCAGCGCGATCAGCGCCATGCCGAGCACGGCCAGCCGGTCGGGAATCTGCCCGAACAACACCAGGCTCCAGAATCCGGAGAACGCGAGGTAGCTGTAATCGCCCGCTGCCACCATCGGCGCCGGCGCCATCTGGTAGGCCCGCGCCATGGCGATACTCGCCGTAACCGCGATCACGGCCAGCCCGACAATGAGCGGCGCCAACCGGACGAACACCTCGATATCCATGGCCTGCCAGCCATGCGCCAGGAAGGCCACGCCGGAGCCCAGGTCACCCGCGGGCGCGAGCATCGGCGCGATCACGAGCCCAATCCCGCCGACCACGAGAAACAGCAATTGCATGCCCAGCGCCAGACAAACGGGCGACTCCTCGCGGCACCGCGATGCCGTGATCACGGCCGCGAATGCATACAGCGCCGCCGCCACCAGCGGCAGCAGCAGCATCGGCGAGAACGCCGCCCCGCCGGGACGCAGCAGAATCAATACACCGGCGAAGCCGAGTGTCACGCCCACGGTTTCCCGCCTCGACAATGACCGGCCGGGGCGCACGGCCACCATCAGCGCGATGATAATCGGCGAACTATAGAGCCCGGCGGAGACGACCGGCAGCGGCAACCGGGTCAGCGCCAGATAGACCAACAGCCACATCAAAACCAGCAACAGGCTGCGCAGCGCCACCCATGACACACGTTTGGGCCAGACCCCGCCCCGGCTTGCGCCCGATGCCATCACGATGGCGATCAGCGGCAACGCCACCAACGCGCGCAGAAAGACCAGTTGCCATACACTGATCTCGGCCGAGGCGATCTTTACCAGACCGTCGCCCAGCGCCAGAATAACCGCGGCCAGGACAATACAGCCGACACCGCCGGCCGCGGGCGACGAACGCATTCCAGTCCAAGACATGACATCACCTGCACGACACGGAGAGCCGATACTCGGTCAGTGCCGATGCGTCGTCACGCGATGAATACGCCGACTGCCATAATCTGCGGTAATGTGACGACATGAGCCGACTGCGCCACACCCTGCCGCCGCTGGCGACGCTGCTGCCCTTCGAAGCGGCCGCGCGGCTGGAAAGCTTCACCCGGGCCGCGCACGAACTGCACCTGACCCAGGCCGCGGTCAGTCGCCAGATTCGCGCGCTGGAAGACGACCTCGGGCTTGCCTTGTTCACGCGCGGGCATCGCTCGGTCGCGCTTACCGATGCCGGCGCCGAACTGGCCCGCGCCATCGGCCACGGCCTGGAAACGATCGCGACTACCGCCGAACGGCTGCGATCGCGACGCGAAAGCGACGACATCGTTCTGCTGGCGGAAATGTACGTCGCGATGTACTGGCTCATTCCGCGCCTGCCGGCCTTTCAGGCCACGCACCCGGATATCCGCCTGCGGGTGAACGCCTCCACCCAGCCGCTTACCCATGCCGAGGAATCCTTCGATCTCGCCCTGCAGTGCAGCACCCGGCCCGCGGGTGCGCTGACACCGCTGTTTTCCGTGCCCGACGAGGTCTTCCCGGTGTGCGCGCCGAGCGTGGCCGAGGCGGACTCGTTGACGGCGGCCGATCTGCGCGCGCATCGCATTCTGCATTGCCGGGACGACCCGCGGGACGGCTGGCTGAGCTGGGCGGACTGGCTGTCGGCGGTCGGGCTCCACGTCACTCTGCCCGAGGGCGTGATGTTCGACAGCTACCCGGTGGTCCTGCAGGCCGCCGTCATGGGCCAGGGCGTCGGGCTCGGCTGGGGCCGCGGGCTCGAACATCTGTTGGCGCGCGGACAACTCGTGCGCCCGATGCGGGCGTCGCTGACCCTGCCGCGCGGACTGTCGGTCTATGCCGCGGCCGGCCACGCCGACGAGGCCCGCACCGCGACCGTGGTCGACTGGCTGTCCGATGCGCTGACCGCGGCCACGGCCTGAGGCGGCGGTTCAGCGCTCGATCCGCGCTTGCGGCGTGCAACCGACGCCCGGGTCCGACAAAGTGATGACAGCGTCGTAGCATGGCCTCGCGGCCAACGATTGCCTATGCTCTGCCGCTATCGTATTGATCAAGGAACCACGACGCCGTGAACGCGCACCTCGAGCAACTCGAACCGACGCTGCTATGGCAGCATTTCCGTACCTTCTGCGACACCCCGCGCCCGTCCTGGCACGAGGACGCGATCCTGTCGAAGATCGAAGCCTGGGCGGATGATCGCGGCTTCGCGCATGAACGCGACGAAGCCAATAACCTGCGTATCGTCAAGCCCGCTACGCCGGGCCGCGAGAACGCGCCGGGTGTGGTGCTGCAAGGCCATGTCGACATGGTCGCCGAAACCGATGCCGGCGTGGACCACGATTTCCAGAGGGATCCGATCGAAACCTTCGTCGAGGACGGCTGGCTGAAGGCGCGCGGCACCACGCTCGGCGCCGACAATGGCATCGGCGCCGCCGCGGCTCTGGCCATCCTGGACGACGACACACTCGAACATGGCCCCATCGAGGTGTTGCTGACGGTGGCCGAGGAAGTCTCGCTGGTGGGCGCGGCCAACCTCGCGCCCCACTGGCTCGACGGTCGCCTGCTGCTCAACCTGGACACGGAGGAGGAAGGCGAGGTCTGTATCGGCTGTGCCGGCGGCGCCAACGTCACCACCGAAACCGAGCTGGCCGAGCACCCGCTGGAAGGTAACCTCACCGTGTTCAAGGTCGGCGTGCGCGGCCTGACCGGGGGGCACTCGGGCATGGACATCCACACCGGACGCGCCAGTGCGAACCGCCTGCTGGCGCGTGCGCTGCATCAACTGCTCCCGCTCGGCCTGCGCCTGGTCGACTACGACGGCGGGCGCATGGACAACGCCATCACCCGGGCGGCCTGGGCGACCGTGGCGCTGCCGGATGCCGCCTTCGATGAAGCCACGGCGGAACTGGTGGAGCTGGAAGCGGTATTCAAGAAGGAACTGGCCGGCGTGGATGGCCATGTCAGCGTCGACCAGGATCGCGCCGACGCCGACAAGGCCTTGTCGGCCAGCGACACCAAGCGCCTGGTGCGCCTGCTCTATGCCCTGCCCTATGGCGTGGAGCGCATGAGCCTGGCGGCCCCCGGCGTGGTCGAAACCTCCAACAATATCGGCGTAGTGCAGGTCGCCGATGGGGTGTTCACCGCCCAGCTCATGGTGCGCTCGCTGATGGATTCCGCGCGCGACTCGCTGGCCGACCGGATTGCGACGATGTTCGAGCTGGCCGGCTTTCCGGTGACGCGCGAACGCGGCTACCCCGGCTGGGCGCCGAACCCGAAGTCGTCACTGCTGGCGCGCTTCGTGGCCGTGCATGAGCGCGTGACCGGGCAAAAACCGCAGGTCAAGGTCATCCACGCCGGGCTGGAATGCGGGCTGATCGGAGCGCGTTACCCGAAGATGGACATGATCTCGTTCGGGCCGACCATTCGCGGCGCACACTCGCCCGCGGAGCGGGTGGATATCGCCGCGGTCGCCAATTTCCACGAGATCCTGCGCGCAACCCTCACCGAACTGGCCCGGGACTGAAACAAGGGTTCGGCGCGCCCGGTTCTCACACCGGGGCGCCCAGGGCCATCGTGCGCAACGCCAGGGCATGCCGTTCGACCGCGGACAGGCACCGCCGGGCCCGGGCGAGCAGATCCGTTTCCTCGTGCTGCATCGATTCCGCGCCGTCGCGCAGGGCGGCCGTGAGTTGATGGCGCAGATCCAACCGGGCCGCGCCCCCGGTGGCCGACACCAGCCATGCGCGGATCGTGGTCCAGTCGTGGGCCGGCTCGCCGAACCCGGGCGGCACCTCGACCCCGTCGCGCGCTGCCAGATAGGCGCGCAGCCAGGCCTCGCGCGGCTCGTGCACGCGCTGTTCATACGCGACATAGCCGGCCACCAGCATGCGAAGCCGTGCCGCCGAATGCGGACGGGCGCGCACGTAGCGCGGCAACTCATCCACGATCCGGCGCGCCAGACTCGTGAGATAGCCATGATCGGCACGCAAGGTGTCGACAATATCCATCGCCTTACTCTCCATCGTGTCCGGAAGGACGTCCAGCACAGCCTGTCCGATCGCCGTCCGGGGCTATTTGATCCAGATCAACGGCATTCCGCCAACGGCTGCGCAGGCCTCGTCAGCCCGGGCCGCGTAACACCACGGATAGCACCCGGGCCCGACCCAGGTTGTATGATCGAGCGATCGAGAAATTCCCGGACCCGAGCCGCGCAATGAGTCAGAACGTCGCAGAAATCATGGTCGCCACCCTGCTTGAAGCGGGCGCCAAGCGCTGCTATGGCGTGGTCGGCGACACCATCAACCACCTCACCGATGCCATCCGCCGCTCGGCAATGGACTGGGTCCACGTTCGCCACGAGGAAGTCGGCGGCTTCGCGGCTGGCGGCGAGGCCTACATGACCGGCGAGCTGGCCTGCTGTGCGGGCACCTGCGGGCCCGGCAGCACCCATTTCATCAACGGCTTGCTGGAATCGCACCGCAACGGCGCGCCAGTGGTGTTCATCGCCTCGCAGGTGGCGACCGCCGAGATGGGTGTCGGCTTTCCGCAGGACGTGGACCAGCGTCCGCTGTACGCGCAGTACAGCGTGTTCTGCGAATACGTCGCCAGCCCCGAGAACGCCAGACGCCTGACCGCGATCGCCGCGCAGAAGGCGCTCAACGAAGGCGGCGTCGCCGTGTTGATCGTGCCGGGCGATATCTTCACCGCCAAGCCGGAGAACTCTCTGCCGTGGCGCACGATGCGCTTCGATCCGGTCATCCGCCCGTCGGAATCCGAACTGGACACCGTGGTCGCCGCGCTCGACGCGGGCAGGAAAGTCTCCATCTATGCCGGCTACGGCTGCGCCGACGCGCATGACGAAGTGATCGCGCTGGCCGACAAGCTCGGCGCGCCCATCGCCTGGACCTCGCGCGCCAAGGATTTCATCGAATACGACAACGAACTGGAAGTGGGCATGACCGGCGTGTTCGGCCTGGCCGGCGGTTATCGTGCGGTCTCCGAATGCGACACCCTGCTGCTGCTCGGCTGCAGTTTCGCCTGGGCCCAGTTCTACCCCGAGGACGCGACCCTCATCCAGGTCGATATCGCCGCCGGCCAGATCGGTCTGCGCCATCCGGTGGATATCGGCGTGATCGGCTCGGTGCGCGATACCTGCGCCGCCCTCGTCGAACGTATCCAGCCCCACGACGACCGCGACTGGGTCAACGCCTGCCGCCAGACCTATCTCGAGTCACTCGACGAGGCAGCGGTCGAATCGGACGACGACGGATTGATCCATCCCCAGGAACTCACACTCGCGCTGGATCGACACGGGGCCGACGATGCCGTGTTCACCGCCGACGGCGGCAGCCCGATGGTGTGGTGTCTGCGTCATATCAAGGCCAACGGCAAGCGCCGGACCCTGCCGAGCCTGGTCCACGGCACCATGGCCAATGCCTATCCGCAGGCGCTCGGCATCAGCCAGGCGTATCCGGGCCGGCAGGTGATCGCCATGTGCGGCGACGGCGGGCTGTCCATGCTCATGGGCGATCTGCTCACGCTGGCCCAGTTCGAGATCCCGCTCAAGATCGTGATCTTCAACAACAGCTCGCTCGGGTTCGTGGAACTGGAACAGAAGGTCGACGGCCTGCTGGATGCGTATACCGAACTCAAGAACCCGGATTTCGGCGCGCTGGCGCATGCCATCGGCCTGTGGGGCCGCAAGGTCGAGGCCAAGCACGAGCTCGACGGCGCCGTGGCCGAACTGCTCGCCCACAACGGGCCCGGCATTCTCGATGTGAAGGTCAATCGCATGGAACTGGTGATGCCGCCGCACATCGAGTTCGGCCAGGTCGCCTCCACCGCACTGTATTCGACCAAGGCCGTGCTGTCCGGGCGCATGGGCGAAGTGGTTGATCTGGTACGCAACAACTTCTGGACGCGATGACCCCGACCGCCGACGCCGGGCTTGCGCAGCGCAAGCCCGAACCCGGCGACTACGCGCAACTGGCCGGCTGGATCCCGGATGTCCATGCCGCGCAGCGTTGGGCCGGTCCGAATACGCCCTGGCCGCTGGACGGTCCGGGCCTGGCGCTCGCGTTGTATCGCGAACAAGCCTGCCCCCACGTGTTGGTCGACGAAACCGGCAGCTTGATCGCCTTCGGCGAATACCATTTCAAGCCGCCCGCCATCGTGCGCTTCGCCCGCCTGATCGTGAACCCGGCCCGGCGTGGCCAGCACATCATAGATACACTGATTTTCCGGCTTGCCGCAGAGGCCGACCGGCATCGCGCGTCCGACACGCTCGAACTGGCCGTGTTTGCCGACAATGCGCATGCAGTCCGCGCATACAAGCGGCTCGGTTTTGGCATCTGCCGGGGGACGGTTGGCGACGACATCATGACCTTGCAGCGAGAGCCGTTCGACTGACGCCGCGAGCTGCTAATCTCGCCCCGACAACGGAACCGACGCACAAGGACCACCACGAAATGCCCGGCACCGCACATGGCAACGCCCGCGACCTGCAATCCTTCGACACCGCCGAGGCCGCCCTCGCCCGGATCGAATCGCTGTATGCCGCCGCGCATGCGCAGATGGCCGACCGGCATCGTCGGTTCGTGGCCGGTGAGCACGCGCCGGAACCCCTGCCGGCGGCCTACTACCCCTACGTCGGGATCGAAACCACGCCGGATCGACTGGTCAGCTCGGTACGGCCGACCTACGGCTCGCTGCGCAAGGGCGGTGTGCACGGCACCACCGTCACCCGGCCGGATCTGTTCCACGACTATCTGCTGGAGCAGCTGTCGTTGCTGATCGAAAACCACGGCGCGCCAATCCAGGTCGGCCTGTCGGATCAGCCGATCCCGTTGCCGTTCATGATCGAACAGGCCACGGCCAATCTCACCCCGGCGGCGGTACGGGCGATGGAACGGGCCTTCGATCTGCCGGATCTGGCCAACATGAACGACGCGATTCCCAACAGTACGCATCGCACCCAGCCCGGCCAGCCGTTCCCGCTGGCGCTGTTCGATGCCCAGCGCACCGATCTGGCCCTGCAGCGCCTGGCGCACTACACCGGCACCGACCCGTCGTATTTCCAGGGTTTCGTGCTGCTGACCAACTACCAGCGCTATGTCGACGATTTCGCCACCTATGCCCATGAACAGATCGCCCACCACGACGAGTACACCGGCTTCATCTCGCCGGGCGACGTGGTCGAGCCCAACCCCCGCTTCGATCATCTGAGTGCCGGCGGCGAGACGCCGAAGCATCTGCCGCCGATGCCGGCCTACCACCTGACCCGCGAGGACGGCCTCGGCGTCACGCTGATCAACATCGGCATGGGCCCGGCGAATGCCAAGACCATCACCGATCATGTGGCCGTACTGCGCCCGCATTGCTGGCTGATGATCGGCCACTGCGGCGGCCTGCGCCGCTCCCAGCAGCTGGGCGACTACGTGCTCGCCCATGCCTACGTGCGCGAGGATCATGTCCTCGATCAGGACCTGCCGCCGTGGGTGCCGATCCCGCCGATCGCCGAAATGCAGATCGCGCTCGAGCAGGCCGTGTCCGGCGTGACCGGGCTGTCCAAGCGCGATCTCAAGAACCGGCTGCGCACCGGCACCGTCGCCAGCACCGACAACCGCAACTGGGAATTCCGCTACGACGAACTCTACGAGCGCTTCTCCCAGTCGCGCGCCATCGCCATCGACATGGAAAGCGCGACCATCGCCGCCAACGGCTTTCGCCTGCGCGTACCCTACGGCACCCTGCTGTGCGTATCCGACAAGCCCATGCACGGCGAACTCAAGCTGCGCAGCATGGCCAACGCCTTCTACCAGAGCCAGGTCCAGCAGCATCTGACCATCGGCCTGGAAACACTCAAGCTGATTCGTGAGTCGGGCGTCGAGGCCCTGCATTCACGCAAGCTGCGCTCGTTCGACGAGCCAGCGTTTCGCTGACCCGCCGCCAGCCTCGGGCCCACGCCATAGGCCGTGGGCGCGCGCCCGGCCATTGGGACGCCTCCGCGGCCGTGTAGCCCGTCGTTGATGGCGCTCGGCCCGGCCAACCGGCCCCATGGAAGCTCCCGGGGCCTGCGCGCCGCGAATGCCCGGGGCCCCTCAGCCCCGCGGTTCGAACCCCGGATAACGCGGTGCGCCATCGTCCAAACGATAATAAAACCTGGCACAAAAACAGCTGAAAATCAGCTGTTTTTCAACGCCGACAAAGCCAAAGACGGCGCCTGTCCGTCTTTTGTTTGTGTCGGCTTCGCGGCCGATGGCCGCGGCGAGGGTGCTTGCGCATACTCGCGTTATTAATCCGGCATGAAGGTATTTTCATGCCGGATTAATAATAATCGCCCGCTTCGGCACAGAAGATATGGGTCGTGGTTGTCTCGCCGGTAGGCTCGTCGAAGGCGCCGGGGCTGATTTCGATCCACGGGCTGTCCGTCTCGTCGAACAACAGACTCGAGCCGCAACGGCTGCAAAAGCCACGCGCCGCCGCTGCCGAGGATCGCCACCAGGCCAATGCGCCCGCCGCGGTCAGTTCGAATCGCCCGCGCGGGATTTCCATTGCGGCCCAGTAGTAGCCCGACCAGCGCCGACAGCTTTCACAATGGCAGGCGCCGACCGGCGCCAGATCGCCGTGCACCACAAAACGCACGCCGCCACAGGCACAGCCGCCCGCATGCGTCACGAGTCCATGTCCGGGCCGGGAAACCGCGGCGTGTTCGGGTCGATCGCATAATAATCGCCGGCCTCGGCGACACAGATATGGGCCGTGGTGGCGAGATGCGTGGGCGCATCGAGCGCGCCCGGCGCCACCGACACACGATCGGCGTCGTGCCGCCGATAGAACAGGCTCGACCCACAGTGGCTGCAGAAACCGCGTTCGGCGAATTCCGACGAGGCCCACCAGGCGAGCTCGGCCTCGGCATCGATGATCAAGGCATCGCGCGGCACATGGGTCGCCGCCCAGTAATACCCGGACCAGCGTCGGCAGGTCTGGCAGTGGCAGGCGATGACGTCGGTCGGTTGGCCGACCAGGCGGAAACGTACGGCGCCGCAGGCGCAGCGGCCGGCGTGTTCATGTTCGCTCATGGCGCCCGCCTCAGCGATGCGCGGCGGCCAGGCGCGCGCCGAGCCCGATGAAAATCACGCCCACGCCGCGCTCGGCCCAGGCCGCCAGACGACGCCGCCCCTCGAGGAGTCGAATCAGCCGATCACCGACCACGATCAGGGCCGGTTCGATGATGCCCGCCACCACGAACAACAACAGCCCGTGCAAGGCCAGCTGTGCCGTTACCGGCCCGGCGCCGTCGACCACGAACTGCGGGATGAAGGCCAGGAAGAACAACGCGACCTTGGGATTGAGCAGATCGACCAGAATGCCCTGTCTATAGGCGGCCCGGCGGCTGGGCGCGGCCAGCGCCGAGGGCGTGTCGGCGGCGTCGGCGTCGCGCCGGGCCGAGACCAGTGACTGAAGGCCCAGCCAGACCAGATAGGCGGCCCCGACATACTTGATGATCGAGAACGCCATCGCCGAACGCGCGAGGATCGCGGCCAGGCCGAGCACCGTGGCCGCGACATGCACGAGCGCGCCGGTCCATACGCCGAACATGGCCGCAAAGCCATGGCCACGCCCGTGCCGCCCGGTCTGGGCAGCAATGAACAGCAGGTCCGGCCCCGGCGCGATCTCGAGCGCGAACGCCGCGCCGAAGAACGTCAGCCAGTGGGCCAGCGAGTAATCGAACATGGCTTTTCAATCCTGAAAGCGATCGATGTCGCCAGTGAGTTTAACCCGAACCAGGGCCGCAACCAGCCGCGGGAAATCATCCCGCCCGATCAGCCGCGCCAGCTTCGCCGCGTCGGCCGGCAGACCGAGCTTGTCGGCGGTCGTCAGGCTCGCCTTGTCGGCGAACGGATAGAACTCGCCCCAGACCGCCTGCACCTCGCGCAGAAAGATCGCCGCGCCGGTATTGCCGATGCCCTTGAAGCGCTTCAATGCACGCTTCGCAGCGTCGATATCGCCATCGGCCTCTGTGCGCAGCCGGCGCAGATCGCCGGCGTAGGCTTCGCGCAGATGGCCGTTGAAATCCATGATCTGGGTGGCGGTCTTCTCATCCACTCTGGCATAGCCGGCGCCGTTGAATACGTCAACGCGCTGGCGCCACGTGCTGGCCGCCAGCTTGTCGGGCGTAGTCCAGCCGGCCGCGGCCATGGCCTGCGCGGCCCGCATCGCGATATCGGCCTGCACCGGGGCGCTCGTGAGTAGCGCCAGACACAGCAGCCGAAACAGCGGCGACGGTGTGTTCTTAGCGATCGGCGCGCCCAGTTCGGCGGCGAAGGTACGGCCATGCTCGGCCAACAGCGCGTCGATCAATTCGCTTTGTTTCATGGCGAGGCCACATCAACGCAGGGGCTGATGCCCAGCCTACCGCCTGTGCTGCGACGTGTATTGGCGCGCGGCTTCATCGTCCGCGACAACAGCCCGCCGCGCACGACCGGGCCCCCGACACGCGTCAGACCGCGTGCGCGATGGCCCGGGCGCGGCGGCTGAGCACGTAGAGCAGCGCGGTGACCGCGAACGAAGGCAAGGTCGCGCCGATCGGCGTATCCAGCGCCAGAAAACCGTAGTAGCTCGCCACCCCGATGGCCCATACGCCCAAGGCCGGCCAGGCCAGCACGCCGGGCTCGTCGACGCGCTCGCCGAGCGCGAAATAGCGCGCCAGCACCACGGCATACAGCGGCGAGAACAGCGCGCCGATGGTATAGAGAAATCCTTCGTAGGCCGAGATCGGCGCCACCAACGCAATCACGGTGCCGATCGCCGTCATCGCGAGCGCCAGTACGCGCGGCGAGGCGACCGGCGCGACATGGCGCAGGCTCACGCCCGCCGAATAGGTGTCCATGAAGGTCGTGGTGACGGTCGAGAGCACGATCACCGCCAGGGCCGCCACGAGCGCCGGCGCGCCCGAGACCAGCGCGCCGAGATCCAGCCCACCGAAATGCAGCGCCATGAGCAGGCCGATCGCATACATCCACGCGCTGCCGATCGCGTACCCCAGCCAGGTGAACACGGCCGCGGCGCCGCCGTTTGTCGCGTGGCGGTTGTAGTCGGCCACCAGCGGCAGCCAGGACAACGGCATGACCACCACCAGTTCCAGCGCCGCACCGAAGCGCATCGACGTCGCCATCGGCGCCGGGGCGGCGCCGGCGACGAAGAACAGGCGCACGAACACGGTCAGCAGCAGCCCGATCAACAACACCACGGCCAGCGTGTTGAGCCGACCGATACCGGCCCGGGCGAAAGCCGCCCAGCCGGCGACCAGCAGCCCCAGCACGCCGATCCACAGACCGATCGGCCCGACCGCCCCGAGGTGCCCGGCCAGGCTCGCGAACTGGCGCGCGCCGGTGGCCAGCATGATCGCCGTCCAGCCGACCAGTTGCAGCACATTGAGGGCCGCGAACAGGCGCCGCCCGGCCGACCCGAAGGCCGCGCCCGCCGTACCCATCGCGCTCTGGTTTTCGCGGCTGCCGATCAGTCCGGCGGCCACCAGCAGCGTGGTGCCGATGACATGGCCGAGCACGATCGCGACCAGCGCACGCCACAGCCCCAGCGGCGCGAGCAGCGTGCCGGCGAGCATCTCCGACAACGACACAGCGGCGCCGAACCAGAGGAAAAAGAACGGAATGTCGCGAAACCCGCGCATGGGCATGCTCTCCAGACAGTTTCAGGCCGGGCCGGCCTGTCGGCCAGATCAATAGACGACGTTGCGCACGAAACGCAACAGCATATCGCCCCCGTTGGCATAACGATGCGGCCGATCGCTGGGAAAGACCCGGAAATCGCCCGCCACGATCACGAAGTGCTCGTCGCCGAGCGTGACCGTCAGTTCGCCGGTCAGCACCACGATCATGTTGGCCCAGCCCGCCGGATCGGCAGCCGAGGCATAAACCTCGCCGGGCGCCATCGACCAGGACCACAGCTCCACTTGTTCGCGCGCCGTCTTGCTGGCGAGCAGCCGGGCCTGGCTGTCGGCGCTCGCGCCCGCCCAGGCGACCTCGTCGATCCGGGTCGCGTCGGGGGTTTCCGGCGGCGCCACCAGCGCATAGAACGCCACGCCCAACGCCTCCGCCAACCGATCGAGGGTATTGAGGCTGACGTTGACGTCGCCTTTTTCGATGTTGACCAGCATGCGCCGGCTCAGCCCGGCGGCTTCGGCAAGGGCCGCCTGGCTCAAGCCGGCGGCCGCGCGCAGGCGACGCACGTTGGCCGCGACATGCACGAGCACATCGGGCCGCTCACCAGGACTGTGCAATATATTGCTCATCGCGTTATTTTGCGCCATCATGCGCCACCGGCCAAGCCGGATCGAGGTTCCGGCGCCACCGCGCGCCGGCGATACGACGTGGTGTCGAACCGCTCATGCAAGCCCATCATCGTGCCCTCATTGCCCGGAGCTGGCCCGTAGCGCTGCTTCTGATCGCCATGAGCGCGATCCAGAGCGGCGCCTCGCTGGCGAAGATGCTGTTCCCGGTCGCGGGCGCGGCCGGTACCACATCGGTGCGCCTGATCATCGCGTCGCTACTGCTACTGGCCGTGCTGCGCCCGTGGCGCAAGACCATCTCCGCCGAGGCCTGGAAGGCGATCGCGGTCTACGGCGTCGCGCTCGGTGCCATGAACTTCCTGTTCTACCAGGCGCTGGACCGGATTCCGCTCGGCATCGCGGTGGCCTTCGAGTTCACCGGCCCGCTCACCGTGGCCGTGGCCTCCTCGCGCCGGGTATTCGACCTGCTCTGGATCATGCTGGCCATCGCCGGGCTCGCCGTGCTGCTGTGGCCGGGCTCCGACACCACGGGCGCGGTCAACTGGCCCGGGGCCGCCTGCGCGCTCGGGGCCGGCGCCTGCTGGGCGCTGTATATCCTGTTCGGGCAGAAGGCCGGCGCGGTTCACGGCATGCACAGCGCGGTACTCGGCGTGACCATCGCGGCGATCGTGGTCGCCCCGATCGGCATCTGGCAGGCCGGCGCGACCCTGCTCACGCCGCATGTCCTGGCGATGGGCGCCGGGGTTGCGATTCTGTCGACCGCGCTACCCTATACGCTCGAGATGATCGCACTGCCAAGGCTGCCCACCGCCATGTTCGGCACCTTGATGAGCCTGGAGCCTGCGGTTGGCGCCCTGTCCGGCTTATTGTTTCTCGGCCAGGAACTGGATCTATGGCAATGGCTGGCGATCGGCGCGGTGATGTGTGCTTCCATCGGCACCACGCTCACACCGGGCGCCGAAACCGAGCCGCATGTCGAGGAACCGCCGCGGCCGGACTGACCCGGATCGCCCGCCGCGACGGACGGTCGCGGTGACGGTGCAGGGGTTTGCCAGGGCCTGTAGCCGCTTCACACGGCACCGCGGCGTCGCGTGAAACGGCCACAGGCCCTAGACTCTTTGGCTAGTTTTCGCGTCATGATCCCGGGTTCATGACGCCAAGCCCGGCGGATCATGAAACTGAGCTATCTCGCGAACGCATTGCATGTCCTGGCGGTCCTGTTTCTGGCTTTCGCGGCCGGCATCGCCGTCAGTCTGACCCAGGTCTGGCCCTATCCGCTGTTTCACGATGCCTACAAGGCCGGGATGGCCGAATGGTCGCAGTCGCAGACCGCGGTCAACCCGCTGGCCACCGATCTATGGCGTCGTGCGCGCACCAATGCCCGCGGTGTCACCGTGCACGACGCCGCGAAGATGCAGCCGGGCTATACGCTGTTCACCTCGGGTGACGGCAACGTCGCGCGCCTGATCGATGCCGACGGCCGCGTCGTCCATGAATGGAAGATGCCGTTTTCCAGGGTGTGGACGAAAAACGCCGCCGTTCAGCATCCGCAGAAGGATGACCTGATCTACATGCGCCGGGCCAAGCTGCTGCCCAACGGGCATCTGCTGGCGATCTATATCTCGGGCAACGATACGCCCTGGGGTTATGGCCTGGTCGAGCTCGACGCCGATTCCCACATCGTCTGGCGCTATCTGGCGCATGTGCATCACGATCTGGATGTCACCAACGATGGCCGCATCGTTACGCTGACCCACGACTTCACCGATCAACCGTTGTCGGGCTACCGCTTCGTGCCCACGCCTTATCTTGAGGATTTCCTGGTCACCCTGTCACCGAACGGCAAACAGCTGTCAAAGCTGTCGCTCACCCGTATGCTGGCACGCTCGCCCTACGGCATATCGCTGCGTCGCGGCGAGCCCTGGTTCGCCGATTTCGACCCGCTGCACGTGAATACGGTCGACTGGCTCGGCCCGAAGGACATCGCCGCCCTCGGTTTCGGCAAACCCGGCGACGTACTCGTCATGTTCCGCCAGATCAACCTGCTGGCGCTGGTCGATCCCGAGGCCCAACGCATCGTCTGGGCCATGCACGGTAACTGGCTGGCGCCGCACGACCCGCACGTGCTGGCCAACGGCAATATCCTGATGTTCGACAACCTCGGTAACATGAAGCCGCACAACCCGTCGCGCGTGATCGAATTCAATCCGCGCAACGACAAGATCGTGTGGTCCTACGATGGTAGCCCGGGTCAGCCGCTGGACAGCCGCATCCGTTCCACCGACCAACGCCTGGCCAACGGCGACACGCTGATCACTGAATCCGACGGCGGCCGGATGCTCGAAGTCACCAAGGCCGGGCAGATCGTGTGGGAATACGTCAGTCCGATCCGGGCCGGCGATCATAACCAGTTCATCCCGGTGCTCTCCGGCGGGTATCGCATCGATCCGGCCTCGCTGGACCCGGCGTTCCGCCAACGGCTGGCAACCCGGGAAAAACAGATCCAGGCCCATGCCAAATAACGCGACGGCACTGCTGCTGGTGGATTTTCAGCGGGCCTTCGACGCGCCCGGGCTCGGCCCGCGCAGCAATCCGCGGGCCGAAGACAACGCGCTCGCGTTGCTCGAATGCTGGCGCCGCACCGGCTCGCCCGTGGTGCATATCCAGCACAGCTCCACCGAAACCGGCTCGGCGCTGGCCCCGAACCGGACCGGGCATGCGTTCAAAACCGGTTTCGACCCGGCGCCGGGCGAACTGTGGCTCACCAGGCGCGTCAACAGTGCATTCATCGGCACCGACCTCGAAGCCGAACTCGAACGCCTGGGCAGCCGATCCCTGGTCGTTGCCGGCCTGACCACCGACCATTGTGTCTCGACCACCGTTCGCATGGCGGGCAATCTCGGCTTCGAGGTCGTGCTGGCCGGCGATGCGAGCGCGACCTTCGAACGCCGGGCGGCCGACCCCACCCGGATCGATGCCGACACGGTGCAACGCGTCCACTTGGCCAGCCTCGATGGCGAGTTCTGTCGCGTACGCAGTACCGCCGCGATCCTCGACTCGATGACCGGCCAGGCGTCGTGACAGTCGGTCAGGCGCCGCTGGCGAACGCCTTCAAACGCTCACCTTCCAGCCGATAACCGATCCACTCGCTCTGCGGGGTAGCGCCAATCGACTCATAGAAAGCGATCGCCGGCGCGTTCCAGTCGAGCACGTTCCACTCGAAGCGGCCATAGCCGTACTCGACCGCCATGCGCGCGAGATGGCGCAACAGCCGGGTGGCATGGCCCTGGCCGCGCGCCGAGGGCGTGATATAGAGATCTTCCAGAAAGATCCCGTGGCGCCCGAGCCAGGTCGAAAAGTTGAGAAAATACACCGCAAAGCCAACCGGCTCGCCTTGGACCTCGGCCATCAGGGCATGCACGGTGGCACCCGTACCGAACAGACGCTCGCGGATATCGTCGACCGTGGCCACGACTTCACGCTCGGCTTTTTCGTAGATCGCCAGTTCCCGTATGAAGCCGAGAATACGCTCGGCGTCGGCGGGTTCGGCGGGACGAATCACAAGTTCAGACATCGTTGCGGGACTCGGAAACAGACAATCAGGCGCCCCATTATCCGGAAACCGGACAAAAGCGCGAGCCGGAGGCATCGCGTGGTATACGCCACGGCAGGTGACGTCGATCATCACTGCCGGCGCGCGACCAGACTCTCCGCTCCCGGCCAAGCGGTTCGATCAGCCGTCAAGCGCCGGATCCGGTACGCGCGGCAAACGCGCGGGATACGCATCGAGGTAGGCATTGGCCGCGCGCAGCACGCGAATGTCATCGAACATGCCGCCGGCGAGCTGGAAGCCCACGGGCAGCCCCGAATCCGTGAAACCGCAGGGGATAGAGGCCGCTGGTTGCTGGCTGATATTGAATGGATAGGAGAATGGCGCCCATTCTTCCCAGTCGGTCATATCGCTGCCCGGCGGCACTTCGTGATTGATCTCGAACGGCTCGATCGGTACCGACGGCGTCATCAGCAGATGATAGTCCTGGTTGAAATGTTCCAATTGCTGGGTCAGCTTGGCGCGTTGGTCGAACGCTTGGAACAGATCGAGCGCGCTCCAACGCTCGGCCTTCCGGGCATTGCGCACCAGGCCCGGATCCAGCAACTGCCTGGTCGCTTCGTCGCATTGCGCCCAGACCGCGAGCGAGGCAGTGAACCAGAGCCGACGGAACACCTCGATCGGCGACGAAAAACCCGGGTGAATTTCGACGATCTCGGCGCCGAGAGCTTCCAGTTTTTCGGCCGCTTCGGCGACCCGTGCGGCGATCTGCGGGTCGACCTGGGCATAGCCCAGATCTTTCGAATAGGCGATGCGCAGACCGCGCAGATCACATGCCAGATCCTCGCCCCAATCATTGGGCTGGCCACGCTTGGCATAAGGGTCGCGAAAATCGTAGCGGCCGATCACGTTCAGCATACGGGCCGCGTCACGTGGATGCCGGGTGATCGGGCCGATGTGTGACAGGGTGGCCATCTTCGACGGCGGCCACTGGGGAACCCAGCCGAAGCTCGGCTTGAGACCGAACACGCCGGTGAACGCCGCCGGGATACGGATCGAACCGCCGGAATCGCCCCCTTGATGCAGCACGCCCATATTGAGCGCGGCGGCGGCAGCAGCCCCGCCGGAGGAGCCGCCGGGCGTGAGACGCGTGTCCCACGGATTGCAGGTGGCGCCGAACACACGGTTGTCGGTCACCGCCTTCCAGCCGAACTCGGGTGTGTTGGTCTTGCCCAGCAATACGGCGCCGGCCTCGCGCAGGCGCGCAGCCGGCGGGGCATCGGTCTCGCACAGCGCCGTACCGGTCGTCGCCGAGCCCTCACGAGCCGGCATGCCGGCGACCTCGGTCAGATCCTTGAGTGAGACCGGCACACCGTCGATGTCCGAGCGTTGCGTGCCCTGCCCCCAACGCCGCGCCGACTCGGCGGCGGCTTGTTCCGCGCCTTCGCGGTCGACGTAGACATAGGCGTTGACGTCGTCATTGAAGCGATCGATACGATCGAGCGCGGCGCGGGTGGCCTCCAGGGGTGAAGCCTCGCCGGAGGCAAACAGTTCGGACAGCTGGCCGGCGTCCATCAGGCCGAGATCGGTATCGTGATCGCTCATGGTGTCGTGCTCGACGGGTCGAATGATCAATTCTGACCGTAACGCCCGGATGTCAACCCGGCTATCCGTATTGGTACGCAACCCTTTGACAACACAGGCGCCTGTGGTCCGCTGACGCGGCGCCGACCGCGTTCACCCGGCCCATGCCGAGCCGGCCGTACAACTGACCGCCGGGAACGGGTAGTACCTGTTCCAATCGGCGCTTAGTCGAAGACCAGCGCCTCGCGACCGGCGCCGCAGCGCCGCGCCGAACGCATGGCCACGCCTTCGCTCATGGCGGCCCGGATCAGTGGTGCAACCCGCCCGAGCGCGGCCGCCGCGGCCCGGTCGAGCACCCGCTCGCGCCGTGTCCGCCCCATGTGGACCCGCGCCCATTCCGGCAACAAGGCGCCCCCGGCGCCGAGAAAGGTCCGGCGCGATACGCCGGCCACCGGCACCGGCAGTTCCATCGCCTCGAGCACCGCCAATGTGGCGCGCGAACGTTCGTCGAAGCGCAGCTGGGACTGGATGGCCGCGAAATAATCGGTCATTTCGGCTTTCGAAGCCGGCACGTTACGCGCCCCGAGGCGTTCGGCGATGCGGCGCGTCTCGTCGAAATAACGATCCTCCGCACCGGCCGGCAGAGCGGCGCGGCGATAACGCTTGTAGCCTTCGATGAACATCGCCATCTCGGTGCAGTGCACCCAGGTCAGCAATTCCGGATCGCGCGCGTCGTAGGGCTCGCCTTCCGGCGTCTCGCCCACCACGCGGGCATGCATGCGATCCACGATATCGATCAGGCGCTCGGCGTCGGCCATCGGCGCGTAGCTGGTCGCGGCCACGAAGGTGGTGGTGTTGCGCAGCCGGCCGAGCGGGTCCTCGCGAAAACGTGAATGATCCCACACGCCGGCCAGCGCGCGGGGGTGCAGCGTCTGCAGCATGAGCGCGGCGATACCGCCGGCCATCATGCCCGGGAAGTCGGCATGGATCTTCCATGTCACCGAATCCGGGCCGAACAGCCCGCGGTCGCCGACCGGCGCATCGTAGTCGATGCCGAACTTGTCGTGCGTGGCCACGGTATCGATGATCCAGCCCCGCACGCGCTCGTGTATGGGGTCGAGCCAGCCACGAGGTAGCCAAGGCACTCCGGAGCGCAAGCCTGTTTCTCCGCACTGAAAGAACAATCCGGCAATGACTATAACCCACCGTCCCTTTCGCCGGGGCGCCCCTACCGCCCTGGGGGCTGTGCAGGATGCTCACCCGGCCGAGCACCGCGGACGGGTCGCGAATCAGTCAGCTGCGGCAAGATACGAGGGCCTGTTGCAGCGCAAGCCGACAGTCGACGAACCGCGACCTCGCGCATTGCGCGCCGGATTACACGCGGAGTGCCAGGGCCTTGCTTTAACGTTGGTGGACGGAACGAGCATGGATCGATACCCGTGAGGACAACGCGCTAAAACGTCGCCCACTCGTCGGCTTCGGCGGCCGGCTCGGCGGCCGCCGGTGTCTGCGCGGACTCGCGCGCTCGAGTCGGCGCCCGCCGGGTCTCGGGCTGCTCGGACGCCTCGGACGCCGCCGAAGACTCGGAAGACGCCGCAGGCGGGGCCCCAGCCTGCCTGTCCTCGTGCACCGGGGCGGCATCGGCCGACTCGTCCGATAGCTGTTCCTGGCGGGTCGTCGGCGCATGCTGCCCCAGGTGGAAAACCGACATCTTGGTGAACAGTTCCTGCGCACGGCTTTGCAGATCGTGGCTCGCCGCGGCGGATTGCTCGACCAGCGCCGCGTTCTCCTGCGTGCTCGAATCCATGTCGGCGATCGCCAGATTGACCTGCTCGATGCCCCCGGCCTGTTCGCGACTGGCCGAGGCGATCTCGGCGATCAGCGCGCTCACCTTGTGGATGCGCGTATTAATGGTCTCCAGCGCTTCGCCGCACAGGCTGACCTGCTTGGAGCCATCCGCGACTTTCGAGGCACTGTCGGCCACAAGCGCCTTGATATCGTCGACCGCGCTGGCACTGCGATTGGCCAGGTTGCGCACTTCGCTGGCCACCACGGCAAAGCCCCGTCCCTGCTCGCCGGCCCGGGCCGCCTCGACCGAGGCATTGAGCGCCAACAGATTGGTCTGAAAGGCGATATCTTCAATCAGGCTTACAATGTCGGTGATCTGGCGGCTGGAGGCGTCGATCTCGCCCATGGCCGCCACGGCGCTGCGCGCCACCGAACTGCCGTCGTCGGACCGGGTCTGCACATCACGCGCCAGTGTTTCCGCCTCGACCGCGTTATCGGCGTTCTGCTTCACGGTGGCCGTCATCTGCTCCATGGACGCCGCGGTCTGCTCGAGACTGGCCGCCTGGCGCTGGGTCCGGGCATTGAGTTCCTCGCTGCCACTGGCAATCTGGGACGCGCTGGCGCCGACCGACTCCGAACTGCTCCGGACGTCGCTCACGGTATCGACCAGGCGCTGCTGCATCCCGCCGAGGGCGGTCAGCATGGCGCCGAACTCGTCGCGGCGCGAATGGGCGATCTCGTTATCCAGGTGGCCATCGCCGATCGACTCGGCCAACCGCCGAGCCTGGGCCAGCGGCCGCGTCACCAGACGCACCAGGATCACGGCCACGATCACGCCCGCCAGGAGCGCACCCGCACACGTGCCCGCGATCAGCAACGACAGCCATTGGGCAATCTGCCCGCTTCTGGCGTGTACACGCTTGGCGGCGGCCATTTCGCTATCGCGCAAATCGTAGAGCTTGCGCGCGGCGATGGTCAGCGGCAGCGACAGCCGGGCGTTGTAATAGGCTTTGGCCAGAAAGGTCTTGCCCTGGCGCAGCACTTTCGCGAACTTGTCCAGCTTCGGATTGAGCTTGTCGAACGTCTTCTGCAGCTTGTCGGCCTGCTTGCGCTCGGCAGGCGACGAAACACGCGCCGGGTAATAATCGCTCCAGTGAGTCTGCAGCGTCTGGCGCGCGTCCTTCAATTCATCGGCCAGGGCCTTGATGTCGCCAGGCTGGCCGGCATGCAGACGGCCGCGGACGTTCTGCAGCATGGTCGCGTAGGTCTGGCTGGTCTCGGCCAGCGCACTCACGCCCCGCAGATTCGTGGAATACAACGCGTCGTTTTTCGCATTGAGCTGTGCCACCGCATAGAGCGACAGCGCGCAGAGCACCACCCACGCCAGAATAGTGCTCCCGAAGGCCCAGGTGATTTTAGCTTTGACACTCGACAAGAATTGCACAGCTCCTCCCTTCGCGTTCAGAACAGGCACAACCTTGTCCGGGTGGCCTGCCCGATATGTCGCGTATCGGCGGACGGGCTTTTTTCTTGAGCGTCTCGACTGCTCGTGCGCCTGAAGCAGCGCCTTGATCTTCCTTCTTGTTTGCGCTCATTCGCATGCATTGTTGGACCAATGCCCGGGCTTGTTCAGCCCGCCGCGTATCGGACACCATCAAGACCGACGCTGAAGAACAGACCGCGCCGCCCCCGATGCCGGGAACGGGCGGCCCGAGACCATCGGGAGTCGCGCATGGTGGCGATTTCGCGTCCGACCCGGACCGCTTCTTCGCGGCTCGGCGTCTTGCGCTCCGGGTGCTTCGGCGACGTGCCGTTATCGAAGCGGACTTCGACTTCCCAGCCACTGTGGCCTTCACGGCCCCTGATTTCGTAGATGTCGCTCGGCAGCGCGCTCGAGCGATTGCCAGTCGGCCAGATTCGGCTTCGTGACGTCTGCAATCGATTCGGGATAACGGCGCCGCGCCTGCGGACCATTAAAGACCCGGGTCGGGCGCGGCGCACACCGGGCGTATCAGGCGTTGCTGGACGCCGCCCAGAGATTGATGTCCTCGTCCGTGGCATAGTTGTCGATTTCGTCCAGCTCGGCCGCGGTAAACGACAGATTGTCGGCGGCCCGGGCGCAGTCCTCGACCTGCTCGGGCCGCGAGGCGCCAATCAACGCCGAGGTGATCCGCTCGTCGCGCAGCACCCAGGCAATCGCCATCTGGGCCAGTGTCTGCCCGCGGCGCCCGGCGATGTCGTTGAGCTTGTTGAGATGCGACACTGCCCGCTCCGAGAGCATGTCCGGATCCAGCGATTTGCCCTGCGTGGCACGCGAGCCTTGCGGGATACCGCCGAGATATTTCGAGGTGAGCATGCCCTGGGCCAGCGGTGTGAACGCGATCGCGCCCATGCCGATTTCGGCCAGGGTATCGGCCAGCCCGTCGCGCTCCACCCAGCGATTGAGCATGTTGTAGCTCGGCTGGTGGATCAGGCACGGCGTACCCATCTCGGCGAGTAGCGCCGCGGCCTCGCGCGTGCGCTCCGCGTTGTAGGACGAAATGCCCACGTACAGCGCCTTGCCCTGTTTCACCAGGCTGTCGAGCGCGCCCATCGTCTCTTCCAGCGGCGTCTCCGGGTCGACCCGGTGCGAATAGAAGATGTCGACATAATCCACGCCCAGCCGCTGGAGCGATTGATCGCAGGAGGCGATCAGGTACTTACGGCTGCCCCAGTTGCCGTAGGGGCCGGGCCACATGTCGTAGCCGGCCTTGGACGAGATGATCAATTCGTCGCGATAGCCGGCGAAGTCGGTCTTCAGGATCTGGCCGAAGGCGCGCTCGGCCGAGCCCGGCGGCGGGCCATAGTTATTGGCCAGATCGAAGTGCGTGATGCCGTGATCAAACGCCGTGCGACAGATCGCCCGCTTGGTTTCGTGCGGCGTGTCTTCACCGAAGTTGTGCCACAGCCCGAGCGATACCACGGGCAGCTTCAGCCCGGAGCGCCCACAGCGGCGATAGACCATGGACTCGTAGCGGCTCTCCGACGGGGTATAGGACATCGCGTGCTCTCCTGTTCGCGACACAGGCACCGTGCGACCGATCGATCTTCGCCAACGCTTGCGGCTGCCGGTCGCACGCTACATGCAGGATTGGTCGGGTGACTCTATCACCGACGATCCTCCAGCGCGGCGCACGCAAAGCGAAGGCGATCGCATCGGCGGCCGAGGCAGGCCATGCGCTATTAACCCGGCACAAAAACAGATGATTTTTCGGGTTAATAGCGCGAGTATGCGACCGCATGCTCGCCGCGGCCATTGGCCGCGAAGCCTTTGAAAATAAAAAACGGACAGGCGCCGGCTTTTATTTTTGAAGGCGTTGAAAACAGCTGATGAAGCCAGCTGTTTTGATGCCGGATTAATAAAACAAATCGGCCGGCGCCCGAGGGGGCACCGGCCGATTCGCAGCCTGCGCAGCAGTACTACTCGGACAACGAACGGCGCCGATAGGCGGCGAAGCCGAGCAGGCCCAAGGCGAGAGCGAACAGCGCGAAGTTGCCGGGCTCCGGCACATCGGCGGGGCTCGGGTCAGAGACATACTTCAGCGTCGCCTTGACGGTGGCGCCGTCGCAGGGGCCACTGTCGAGCCCCCAAAGGCCGCGGTTGAACGTCTCGTCCGACAAGCTGACCTGGATCAGGCCGTCGCCGTTGGGGCCGAAGGCGAAGTTCAGCGGGTTATTCCAGTGCACGACGCCCTCTTGATACCAGTCGAGGAAGCCAGTGAAGGTGCCGTAGGTTTGGCCGTTGATCGTACCCTGACCGCTCGTCGGCGACGTGAAGCCAAACTGCACGCTGATCGGCTCAGACGTGAACCCCTGCAACAGGCTGTATTCATTTGTCCAGATATCGAACAGACCGAACGTTTTGGACTGTCCGACGTTCAAGTCATAGCTGAACGGGTTGTGCGAATAATCCTGCGTATGAATCGCAAGCCCCGGATAGGAGGAATTGGCGGTAACGCTATAGGACGACGAGATCATCGTCGCATTCGCGCTGACCGACACCAGAACTAACAACGCAAGCGCGCCCCACTGCAACATTTTCATGCTTAACCCTCGTGAATTTTCGGCGCTGAAGCGGCAGCATACCGCGCGCCATTCCCGGGCGTAGAGCAAGCAATGTGCCAAACACCGATCACTTTATGTGCGGCATCGGTATCGACGGAGACCGGAATCAAGCGCCCCGAAAATATACAAACAAAACAATATGATATAAGCATGATATAAGGTTGCGCGATGCATCGATCTCTTGTTTTCCCGAATGGGCGAACCGCGGACAGGGCAAACCCACGCCACCACAGCACGACGCTGTAAGATGACCCGACGCCCGGGGCATCACCCGAATCGGCCCGGCCGGGCCGTACTGATCGGATTACGGCCTTCAGTCGGGCGAGTGGGCGGGCCAACCCTCGAAGCCAAAACGAATTATTGGCCGCCCGACAATCCGGCACCGGCATGGTCCAACGTATCGAGCTGACGGGCCACATGACAGCCGAGCCGACACCACAGGCGCGGCGCCCGCCGCCGATGATGCCATTGGATCGGGCCGCAATGCCGTGCCGATCCGGCGGCCGTCGGCTTGTTACAGAACCCTGCCGGGCGCGGCCCTGCCCGCGGCCGGAGGCGACCGGTCGTGCCGCGGCACCGAGCCGGGCGTGGCCGCCAGCTGCCTGACCGCGGCTTCCAGTCGAGCCTGGTGGCTTTGCAGGTCGGCAACCTGGATACGCAAGCGTCCGACCTCGGCCGAATTGGCCGCCGGCTTGTTCAGCGCGAACAGCGACACGACCACGGCCAGCGTGGAGATACCGATATGCGTCCAGTTGCGGACCCTCTCCTCGGACTCGGCGCGCGACTTCTTGCGAAAATACGGCCCGAGCCCGCCCGTGCGCATCACCCGCCTGGCCTCCACGCCCAGGCGAAAGTAGCGGATATTATCCTCCGCGTGGCCGCAGTCCTCCAAAAGCCCCGGATCAACCCGGGCCAGCCAGGCGATCATGCGCTGGACCCCTTCGCCGTTGTCACCCATGCCGCAACGGTCGGCAATGTGGGCCCAGTAGAAGTACGGCTCGTGCTGATCGGTAAAATCGATACAGGCCTGGAGCATGCGATCGAGCTCGTTTATCGGGAACGGCGCTTTCATCGGTTGGGCCTCGCTCAACGCAATCGTTCAACACCCCGCCTCGTTCGATAACAACGAATACGCCGCATTGAGCGCGGTGGCAATATCCGGGCGGCGCGGCACGCCATGCGCCGCTGACCGCGCACCGCTTGCGAGGGCGGGCGCCGCCGTCGTCCCCTGTACCCAGCGCGCACCGGCATGCCGAATACGGCAGAATAACCGTGACAAGGCGCTGTGGCCGGTTGCCGTGCTCGGCATTATCGTCGTGGTCACCCTCGTCAGGGGTATCCACTACGAATTGCGCTATCACATGACACTCCTCTTGCCGCGGCTGCCGGTCCGGCATCGCTTGCGTATCGTGCTCGGCATATTCGGCGCGTCGTTTCTTTTCCTCGCAATGCAACGCTACTGGACCCGCCGGGATGTGGCCGACCATTGAGGCGGCGAACCCACCGCGCGCCACCCCTCGATTCCGCGGCTCGCAGCCGTGGATCCGCGCACGCCGGGGGCGCGACTGGAATTTTCCCGCCCATGCCCATAGCGTTGCTTCCGATCCATCGCAGACCAACGCCCGAGCCGTAAAAGACCCATGAGTGAAAACGACCTCGTCGAAGCCAGCCCCTGCAAACTGCGCAATGGCAACTGGGGCTGCAAGACCCAGCAGCCGGTCCAGGTGGGCGACACCGTGCGCATCGTCACACGCGCCAACAAGCAGTGGCGCGCCGAGATCACGCAGGTCGTGTGGACCGACGACCAGACCTGCATCTGCGAAACGGCCAGCGAGAACAGCAAGCCCTCCGCGGCATCGCAGCCCGGGAAGACCCAGCCTGCGGCCCAAAACGGCCCGTCCCGAGCGGGCGCCCCCGGAACGTCGCCAGCCCGCGAAGACGACGCGCCGGCGCCGCCCCGTACCGAAAATATCCCGACCGACGATCTCGATGCCATGGCCGATTCAGCGGCCGAACACGACGGCGAGCTCGACGACCTGATGAGTGCACTGCAGGAATTCGAGCGGGAGCCGCGCCAATAAGGCGCCCAGCTGCAGCGCCACGACACGCCCGGCAACCGGCGCCGCACCGACATGCGGCTCACGCCGGCCGATCACTCACGCCCGGGCAGCGTGGCGGCCGATCTGCCCCGGCCCGTGGCTACGGCTCCTGCGCGCTTTCAAGCACGGCGGCCCAGTCGGCGCGTTTTTGCAGATAGCGCCGGTATCCGAGCGTCCAGAGCACCAGCAAACCCATGGTGCCGTAACCGATGAAGGGCTGGACGATCAGGTATTCGTGGATGCTGACCGAGAAAACCAGCACGCATGCCGCGGCGGTCGACAACAGCAGGCCCACGCCCCAGGTGAGTGTCATGACCGTCATCGCTCGATGAAAATGCGGCTGGTGGCGAAGCGCTTCGAACACGGCGGCCTGATCCGGAGCGCTGCGCTCGATGCCGGCCCGGGCGAGATAATAGATCAGCGGCCTCCGGACCAGCACCGAGCCGAGAAAAACCATACCGATCAGTGCGGTCACCAGATTCTCGCGCAGCTGAAGAAACCGCGCCGACCCCGAGCCGATCATCGCAAGCAGCGACAGCGCGATACCCCCGAGCACCATGACGGAAACGGCATCCAGCCGTCGTCGCCGCACGAACTCGATGATGGCCCACAGCATCGGCGGCACCGATGATGCCATCAGCGCCCGCACATCCCCCAGGGTCGGCGCCAGCTGATCGTAGATCAAAAGCGGCAGCACACAATTGACGCCGAGCTCCGCGGCGAGGCGCGCACCGTGATGCCAAAATGGATGGATGAAACGGCTCATGAGCATTGGCCCCGCGTCGGCCACGCCATCAATGGCGAGTCCCCGATCGATGGTACGCCCAACCCACGCTGCCATACAGACCCGGCCAGGTGAAGCGCGTCGACCGCCGCCGGCCGCCCGGACAACCGCCCGCTTGATTATGTATAAAGTTCAGTCAAAGGCTAGACGACGCGCTTGCTCGCGCATGTGAAGCAGCAATGCGCTGACTTCACTTCTTGTTTGCGCTCATTCGTGTGCATTTGCGGACAAGATGCCCTGGCGTATTCAGCCAGCTGCGTGTCGTACATAATCAAGACCACTCCTTAGCGGACCGGCCGCGCCTGGCCGGGAATGGAGCCGGCATATCCGGCGCGCCCCGAGCAGACGGCACCTCGCCTGTCGCCACGTCCGAGTGGGCCACATGCGCTGGCGCGGGTTGCTCAATGCCGCGCCGGCCGTGCGACGATCGTGGCTCCCCGACGCCGCTGTTGCTACGCCGCTTTCGACACTACTGCAGGCCGGTCATCAGCTCCGGCTGCCCCCAACCCGCGAGTCGGGCATGCGAGCGCTGGAAATAAGCCCGCCAGAAATCTTCGAGGCTTTTAAGCGTGTCTTCGCCGCGATAGCCCCTGTCAGCCGCAAACCCGGCCCCGGTCACATAGACCTTCGCGTCGCCCCGTTTGAAATAAACCCCGCGCCGGCGATCTTTTTCAACGCCTCGCCGGCGTTGGTTGTGCACTCAGGGCCACCTGCCCCGCCACTCGAGGCGCGACGCACGCAACGGGCGGCCGGCACGACACGGGGCGCCACACCCCTGGGCATACGGCGATGCGCCGGGGCAGTTACCGGGGCACAGCCCGACTATTTATCCGGCATCAAAACAGCTGACTTCATCAGCTGTTTTCAACGCCTTCAAAAATAAAAGCCGGTGCCTGTCCGTCTTTTATTTTCAAAGGCTTCACGGCTGATGGCCGCGGCGAGAATGCTTGCCCATACTCGCGTTATTAACCCGGCATGAAGCTATTTTCATGCCGGGTTAATTTAAGCGGCGATTATCGCGTCAACAGCGACCACCCGGGCGAAGATGTCCGACAACATCGCCAGTTCGGCGCGCTGCAGCTCGGCGGCCGGCAAGATCCCGTCACCGTCAGCACGCGGCAGATCACGGGTCGCCACGGCATCTTCCGCGATCGTGACCGGATAGCCCAACTCGTTTGCCACCCGCGCCGTGGTCGACACGCAGACATGCGTCATGAACCCGGCCAGCACCACCTGACCGACGCCGCGCTCTTGCAGGCGCGCCTGAAGATCGGTGCCACCGAAGGCGCTCGGCACACGCTTGATCACAACCGGCTCCTCGCCGTGCGGCGCGACTTCCGGCATGATCGAAACGTACGGCCCCTCGGGATCGAACATGGGGCCTCCGGCCTCCCCATGATGCGCGATATGGATCAGCGTCCCGCCATGAGCGCGCCAATGCGCGATCAGCCCTGCGATGTGCTCGAGCGCCGGGGCGAGACCGGATAACGGCAACGCGCCTTTGCGGTATTCCTCCTGTGCATCGATCACGATCAACGCGGCGGTTGCCGGCGTACCGACAGGCAGGCTTGCGCCGGCAATCTCAAGCATTGTGTGTGTGGCCATGTCTCGTCTCCTTGATTGCGAGCGCACATCATGATCCGGCTGATTGGCAATTCAAATCCGTTCGTTTGCAGGCATGCTCTGCGTATACGCAGATGCTAGACCAGACGAACCGCGATGAGCACATTGGATTGGGAAGGACTGAAAACCCTGGCGCTGGTTTGTCGCGGCGGCACGATGAGCGCCGCCGCCCGTGAGATCGGCGTCAACCAGACCACCGTGGCACGCCGCCTGCAGCGACTCGAGGCACAGCTGGGGTACCCCCTGCTACGCCGCGACGGTCAGCGCTTGCGCGCCACGCTGCGCGCCGAACCCCTGCTGCAGACCGCCCGGGCAATGGAAGATCGACTTGCCGCCACCCTGATTCAGACACAGACGGAACCGCGGCGCGAACGGATCGCCGGCGTGGTCCGCGTGACCGGGGTGGATGGTGTGCTCGAATACGCCGTCGGGCCCAGGGTCGACAGCCTGCTGTCGGCCCATCCGCGTCTACGGCTCGACTTGGTCGGCGGGAATCGCAATTTTCGTGTCGCGCAACGCGAGGCCGATATCGCCCTGCGCCTGGCACGCCCGACAAGCGGCGTCTTTCATGCCCGACGACTCGGCGATCTCGCCTACGGCGTCTATGCCACCGCCACGGACACAGACCCCGACAGCGCACCCTGGGTGGATCTGAATGAGCAATTCATCGACAAGCCCGAGCAACAATGGCTGGCGGCGCATTTTCCCGATCGGCGAACCATCGCACGCGCCAACCGCGGCGGCATCATGGTGCAATTGGCCCTGGCGACCGGCGCCTGTTGTTTGATGCCGCGCTGTATTGGCGATCATGTCGCAGGCTTGAGTCGGCTCGACATGACACCGGCCGGACGCGAACTCTGGCTACTGACCCATCAGGACATGGCCCATCTGCCCCGCGTCCGCGTGGTGGCCGATTGGCTGGCCGCCACGTTGTGCGACGGCGTGACCGTGACGCCTGCTTGATGATGCCTTCATGCCCGGGGCGCGTTCGCGTTACTGCGCGCGCGATCACAGCCCGAACATCAAACGCCGAGGCACCGACAAGCCAACCACCGCAGCATCCGCGATCGCCAAGATAACCGAGCCCGCCCGCACGCATGCGCATGTCACAAGGCCTTCTTGACATGCGTGCGTAAAGCGGCACCGGGCTCTAAACAGAGCCGCCCACCTTGGCTGCCAGCAAGCGGGCCATTTCATCTGCCGGCAAGGGTCGGCTGAACCAGTACC
>NZ_JBQDYE010000031.1:0-53973 GCF_052044155.1 Salinisphaera sp. SWV1 | reverse complement strand
CTCCCCATGTGAGAGTAGGTCACCGCCAGGCTCCAAATGAAAAGCCCCGTCGCACCCGCGTCGGGGCTTTTTTTATGGTACCTGCCCGTGCGCAGTCCCTCTCTCGCCCCCTGCCCGCCGCCCGCTGTTACGCCCGCGGGGCATGTGCGCGCCGCGCGCATGATTGCGCGGGTCACGATCTTTCCGGTACAAGAAAGAAGTGTTGACAAGCGATGTCCGCCCGGAGTGGCCGGTTGCGGCGAAAGGAGGTCGCACTTCGTGTTGGTGATACCACGCATTCTGAAACTCGATGCCGGCGGTCTACCCGTGGAGTGGGTGGACTGGCGCGAAGCCGTGAGCCTGTATTTCACGGACAAGATCGCCTGGGAAGCAGGTAGCGAGAAGATTGTTTTGCGGGGCGGGCGATCGCGCGAAACGGGGGCGCGCAGCGAAATCGCCATCGATTCGATCATCGCAGTACGCGATCGTTCGCATCGGTTCACGCGTAACCTGGTGCCCACGCTCACGCGCCGCGAATTGTTCCACCGCGATGGCGGGCTGTGCATGTACTGCGGCACGCAGTTGAGCTTTGCCCAGATGCAGATCGAACACGTGGTCCCGAGGTCGAAAGGCGGCGAACACGCATGGCGCAACGTCGTCTCGACCTGTGAGCCGTGCAACCGCTACAAGGACGACCGGACACCGGAACAGGCCGGCATGAAGTTGCTGGCGCTGCCGTACGAGCCCAATCTGGCGGAATGGCTCATTCTGGCCAATCGTCGCATCCTCGCCGATCAACAGGCGTTCCTTGAGCGCCTGGCGCCGCGTCGTGTGCGCATGGCGAGTTAGCGTTGCTGACCGGCAGCGCCTCGACCGGCGCCGGCAGGGCGCAAGGGTCCGTCGCAGGGCCGACGCTAGGTCGATTGGCCGAAAATGCGCGCCCGTTGCGGGCCGGTGTGGGTCGCCGCGCCGCGGCGGACAAGATATTCCTGTCGCGCCATCGCATCGAGTAGCGCGTCGAGCGTTTGGCTCGCGATGTGATCGGCCAGCAGGGAATTGGGCGCGCTCGTGCTCGACTCGATCGGCCGCCGAGGAGTACGCGTCACCGTGGCATAGGCACGGGCCGCGATAGGTGCCAACGCACAGCGCAGGTACTGGCTGGCGTGATCGGCGAGAAATGTGGTGGCGGACGGGGCGCCATGCTCGAGCAGTGCCTGCGGATCGGGGATGTAGAGTGCGTTGATCGCTTCGCGCAAAACAGGGCCGGCCTGGCTTGCGGTATTTTCGGCCGCGCTTGCGATGTGGGTGAGACGGATATCCCGACCGGCCGGGCTACGCATGGCCGGCCAACGATCCAGCGGCCGCCGGCCGAAGCCACCCGGCGCGCCGAGTTCGAGGACTGCTGTACTGGCGCCGTCGGCCAAAACGCTCTTCAACCCGGTCGCCATGTCGTCGCGCCCGACACGTCGGGTGCGCGAGGTGCTCTCGGGCGGCGGCGCGGCCATGGCCCGCTCCATCCGCGCGCCCAGACCGCTGGCCTGGGCTCCGGTGACGAAGGTGAGCAGACTGGAGGCCAGAAGGCCGATCGCAAAACATCGCATCGCGTCTGACGCCTCGCTGTCGTTGCCGCGGACCTGCTGGCGTTTGGAACGCTCGCGTTGAAAAAAGTTCTAAAGCAGGCGACGAGCATTGCCCGAACCCGGCGGGATCGACAGAATAACGCCATGAAAATTGCTCCCGAACAGATTACCGCGGGTATCCTGGCCGGCGGCGAAGGCCGTCGCCTGGGTGGCATCGACAAGGGTTGGTACCGCGTGGGCGACCGCCCGTTGATCGAGCATACGATCGAGCGCGTCACGCCTCAGGTCGGACACATCGTGATCAGCGCGAACCGCAGCCTTGCGCGTTATCGTGGCCTCGGTTATACAGTGCATGGTGACGACACCGACGATCATCGCGGTCCGCTGGCTGGCATTGCGGCGGTGCTCAAGGCCGCGGCGACACCGTACGTGCTGATCGTGCCCGTCGATACGCCGCTGCTGCCGCTGGATCTGGCCGCGCGGCTGGCTGCCGCCATGCGTCCGGAAACCGACCTCGCCGTGGCGCGCACCCCCGATGAACTGCATCCGCTGCATGCGCTCATGCGTCGTTCCCTGTTGGACGACATCCAGGCAGCGCTGTTCTCGGGTGTGCGCCGTGTCACCGAATGGCAGCAGGATATCGGCCGGGTGGTGGTCGATTGGGCCGAAGCCGGGCCGTTTGCCAATATCAACAGCGACCAGGACGCCGAGGCGTTGACCCATCGCCTCTGAGCGCGAGATTGCCCCCGGCAGGGTGTCCGGATCGCAAAGCGAGATGCATATGGCCGCAACTTCCCGCCAGTCGGCCGTCCGGCCCGGCGATGCCAGTCCACCGATGGCGCTCGACGAGGCCCGGCGCCGGATCATCGATGCGATCGAGCCCATCCGGCAGACCGAACGCGTGCCATTGCCCCGCGCATTGCATCGCGTGCTCGCCGCACCCGTGGTCGCGACGGTGGATGTGCCGAGCGCGGCCAATTCCGCGATGGATGGCTATGGCTACGCCGCGGCCAGTATCAATCGCCCCGGCGCGCGATTGACCGTCGTGGGCCAGAGCCTGGCGGGGCATCCGTTCAACGGCCGCGTCGGCGCGGGCGAATGCGTGCGCATCATGACCGGTGCGGTCGTGCCGGACGGGGTGGACACCGTGGTCATGCAGGAAAACGCGCGGCTCGAGGACGAGGCCGTCAGCATTGATTCGCCGCCAGCCGCGGGCACGAACATCCGGCCGGCGGGGGAGGATTTAGCCTGCGGCGCCACGGTGCTATCCGCCGGCAGCTTTGTCCGTCCGGCGGATATCGCCCTGCTCGCGTCGGTGGGCGCCGCCGAGGTGGCGGTCGTACGCCGCCCTCGGGTGGCGTTCTTTTCCACCGGCGACGAGTTGCGGCCGATCGACGGCCCGCTGGCGCCGGGCGAGATCTACGACAGCAATCGCTACGGGTTGGCGGCGCAACTGGAAAGCCTCGGCATGCTTGGCGTGGACCTGGGCGCTATCGGCGACTCGCGTCGCGTGCTGGCCGATGCGTTCGACCGCGCTGCGGATTGTGATGCGCTGATCACCAGTGGCGGGGTCTCGGTGGGCGCCGCCGACTTCATGGTCGATATACTTGGCGAAAAGGGCACCATCGATTTCTGGCGGGTCGCGATCAAGCCCGGCAAGCCGCTGGTCACGGGTAGCGTCGGCCGGGCCCGTTTCTTCGGCTTGCCCGGCAACCCGGTCTCGTCCGCGGTGACGTTCCTCCAGCTGGTGCGCCCGGCTCTGGTGCGGCTGGCCGGCGGCGTGCCCGCGCCGCCGATGCGCATGACCCTGCCGACCGCGACCGATCTGACCAAGCCCCCCGGTCGCGCGCATTTTCTCAGAGCGCGGCTGGATTGGGCCGGCGCCGCGCCGCGGGTGATCGCCCTGGATCATCAGGGCTCGGGTGTGATGCGATCGATGAGCCGTGCCGATGCCTTCATCCTGCTGCCCGCGGAAAGTGGTGGGGTGTCGGCGGGGACACCGGTGACGGTCGAACCCTTCGCCCAGCCAATCTGGGCGACGGTTGATCCGTAATTCGGCATCCCGGAAGATCAGGCCGAGGCGGTGTCCTGGCATGATCGGCGAGACGTCGCGAGCGAGCGCACTTCGGCCCGCAACCACCGCGCGGCCATGGCATGGCGCAACCGGGCACCGCCGGCCGCGGGTGTTTGCCACCAGCCGCCGATGCACCGGGTCGGGCCATGTTTCATGCCTTCCGAGGCGCGGGGCGCCGGCTTGACCGAGATAATATCGATTGATTCCGAGGTCGAAACGTGGGGATACTCATCGGCAACACAATCGAATATCGTCGACGACCCGAATGCGACATCGCGCCGCGAGACCGCGGTCCCGAGGGGCCGTGCTTGATGTCAGCAGCCGCCCGTGCCTTGATCGAGATGCCGAGCCGCGGGGCCAATTGCGGCGCGGCGCCGGATCCGGCATAGCGCGCGATTCCGACTAGTCCCAGTCGACGGTAAACAGGAGCAAGTTCGTGGATCAGGAAGCTGAGTTTTTCGATATCACCGTCGACGGCCAGTCGGTAACTGTGCGTACCGGCCAGCCTTTGCCGGAAGCGCTCGATGCGGCGGGCGTGTACATGCCCCATCTGTGCTATCACCCCAGCCTGGGGCCGATCCAGACCTGCGATACCTGCATGGTCGAGGTCGACGGCAACCTGGTTCGCGGCTGCGCGGTCACGGTCAAACCGGGCATGGAGGTTGGCCTGAATGTGGACGAGGCCGAATCCGCGCGGCTGGAAGCCATCAACCGCGTGACCTCCAATCACGACCTGTATTGCTCGGTCTGTGACAACAATAATGGCGATTGCGCGGTACACAACACCGTGCGCGACATGCACGTGCCGGGCCAGCACTACGAATACCGCGGCAAGCCTTACGACAAGGATTACTCCAACCCGTTCTACATCTACGATCCGGATCAGTGCATCCTGTGTGGCCGTTGCGTCGAGGCCTGCCAGAACCTGCAGGTCAACGAGACCCTGTCGATCGACTGGTCGCGCGAACGGCCCCGCGTGATCTGGGACGAGGACGTCGCGATCGAGGACTCGTCCTGCGTGTCCTGTGGTCATTGCGTCACGGTATGCCCTTGCAATGCGTTGATGGAAAAGACGGCCATCGGCAAGGTCGGGCCGATGACCGCGCTCTCGCCGCAGAATCGCGATGGCTATCGCAAGCTGGGCCGCGCCGCGATCGACGTCGTCAAGACGGCTGAACATACGACCGGGTTCGGCCCGATCTTCGCCGTGTCCGAGGTCGATGCGGCCATGCGTGAGACCGAGCTCAAGCGCACCAAGACCGTCTGCACCTATTGCGGCGTGGGTTGTTCGTTCGAGATGTGGACGCGCGAGCGCGAACTGCTCAAGGTCCAGCCCGTGCACGAAGCCCCCGCCAACCAGATCTCCACCTGCATCAAGGGCAAGTTCGGCTGGGGTCACATCAACAGCGAGCAACGCCTGACCAAGCCGCTCATTCGCGAGAACGGCGCCTTCCGTGAAGCCGAATGGGACGAGGCCTATGCCCTGATCGCGCGCCGCTTCAACGAAATCCGCGCTGCGCATGGCCCGGACGCGCTGGCCTATATCGCCTCCTCGAAGTGCACCAACGAGGAAGGCTACCTGATGCAGAAGCTCGCGCGCGGCGTCATGGGCACGAACAACATCGACAACTGCTCGCGCTATTGCCAGGCGCCGGCCACGCAGGGGCTGTGGCGTACCGTCGGCTACGGCGCCGACACCGGCTCCATCGCCGACCTGGAAGCGGCCGACCTGTTGTTGGTCGTCGGCGCGAACACGGCCGAGAGCCACCCCGTAATCGCAACCCGCTTCAAGCGGGCGGCCAAGCTCCACGGCCAGAAGCATATCGTTGCCGATCTGCGCAAGAACGAACTGGCCCAGCGCGCCGATCTGCATCTCGAGCCGGCGCCGGCCACCGACATGATCTGGATGAATGCGATCTCGAAGTACCTGATCGACAACGGCTACCACGCCGAGGCCTACATCCGCGAGCACGTCGACCATTTCGAGGAATTCAAGGCCTCGCTGGAAGATTTCACCTTCGAGTTCGCCATCGAGCGCTGCGGCATCAGCCGCGAGACGCTACAGAAGACGGCCGACATGATCGTCGAGGCCGATACCATCTGCGGCGTGTGGGCCATGGGCGTGACCCAGCACTCCATGGGCTCGGATACCGCGACTGCGCTGTGCAACCTGCTGCTGGTGACCGGCAACATGGGCCGCTTCGGCTCGGGCGGCTACCCGATGCGCGGGCACAACAACGTCCAGGGCGCCTCTGACTTCGGCAACATGCCGGATCGTTTCCCGGGCTACGAGTTCGTCGCCGACGACGCCGTACGCCAGCGCTACGAAAAAGCCTGGGGCGTCGAACTGTCGACGAACAAGGGGCTGAACAACCACCAGATGGTGCACAACATCCACGACGGCGATCTGAAATCGTTGTATGTGGTGGGCGAGGACATGAGTATCGTCGATTCCGACGCGCTCAATGTGCAGGCTGCCTTCGAGAAGCTGGAATTCTTTGTCGTGCAGGACATGTTCTTCTCGCGCACCTGCGAGTTTGCCGATGTCGTGCTGCCGGCCAGCCCCTCGGTGGAAAAGGAGGGCACCTTCACTAACACCGAGCGGCGGATCCAGCGTATCTACCAAGTCTTCCCGCCGCTGGGCGACTCGAAGCCGGACTGGTTGATCCTCACCGAACTGGCCAGGCATCTCGGCCACGACTGGGGCTATACCCATCCGAGCCAGATCATGCACGAGGCCGCCGGTCTGGCGCCCATGTTCGCCGGCGTGCATTACGACCGGCTGACCGGCTTCAACTCGTTGCAGTGGCCGGTCGCCGCCGACGGCACCGATACCCCGGACCTTTATCCGGAACTCAAATTCCATTTCGATAACGGCCAGGCGAAATTTCATCCGGTGAGCTGGACCGAACCGACCGACCAGGTCGACGACGAATACGACCTGCACCTGAACAACGGGCGCCTGCTGGAGCATTTCCACGAAGGCAACATGACCGACGAGACCGCTGGCATCGTCTACAAGATCCCGCACGGTTTCGTCGAGGTCTCGCCGGAACTGGCCCAAGAGCGCGGGCTGGAAAGCGGCGCCGTGGTCCGGCTCAAGTCGCGGCGCGGGGCGATCAAGGTCGCCGTCGAGGTGACCGACCGCGTGCAGGGCAAGCAGCTGTACATGCCCATGCACGGCAAGAAGAACATCGAGGCGATCAACGTGCTCACCAGCTTCGAGGCCGACAAGGATACCGACACCCCGGCCTACAAGGAGCTGGCGGTGAACATGGAGCTGCTCGAGGACCACGGGCCGGCGCCGCTCAAGCCGAACAATCAGCGCAACAAGAAGCGGCATCCCACCAGCGGTGTGCAGGTCAACCAGAAATGGGAGCGCGACGACTACAAGCGTCCGCCCAAGATGCGCCCGACCGGCAGCGGTTTGTAGCAGGCCTTGAATTCACGCCACGGCCGCGATGCATCGCGGCCGTGGCTCGACAGGATTTTCCCGATGGCAGAACAGATTCACTATCGCCCGGAACAAGCCAAACGGCTGCGTCCGGAAACGGCCGACGAACTCGAGAAATTCGAGGGCCGCATCGCCGAAATCAATGAACTGCTGGATCAGCTCTATGAATCCGGCCTGATGCGTTGGCTGAAGGATTTCGTGGGCGCGATGCCGGAAGTCTCGATGATCGCGCTCGACAGCCTCAATACCGAGCACGGCCAGGCCGGCATGCGTAACCTGCTGGTGCTGGCCAAGCAGCTGGGCAAGATCGACCCCGATCAGCTGGAGCGCATGTTCAATGCCATGCATGCCGGCCTCGACCGGGTCGATGAAACCGCGGCGGGCGCGCATCAATCGCCCTACGACCCGCCAGGCGTGACCGGCGTGTTCAAATTGCTGCGCGATGAGGACCTCTGGCGCACGCTGGCGCCGGTGATCGAGGGCGCCAAGGCGTTCTCGGCCGAAAGCCGTCGTCAACGCGACGATGCCGGCAAGCAGCAAAATGGTGACGGTAGCGATTCGAAGGGTTAGGCCCTGGACTCTTTTTCTATTGTCCCAAAGCATTTATCCGCAGATGAACGCAGATACGATGCGTTTTCTGCCGGCTGGTGTACTCGATGATGTGCAAAGTTCAGTCAAAGGCTTGACGACGCGATTGCTCGCGCAGCTGAGCCTGACGCCAGCGCTGCCTTCATCTTCTTTCTTATTCTCGCTCATTTGCGTGCATTTGCGGACAAATGCTTTTGCTGATTCAGGAAGCTGCGTGTCGTACACAATCACGTTGGCGTATCGCTGCCGGCGCGCAGTGGATCGATAAAAGCGGAAAATGCTCTAGGGTCTGTTGCCGTTTCGTACGAGCGCCGCGTTGGAGACCGCAAATCGTGTCCGGCAAGGCGCGAGTCGCCGCATCGTGGCGTGCCACGATCAAGACTTGCAACGCCGCCGGGCGCGATTTGCGGCCCAACCCTTCGGGACAAGCGCTGTTTTGCGGCAATCCAGCGTTGTAGCTCTCTCACGTAGAACCACTACGCCACGTTCGCTACGCCTCGTCTTGCCGCAAAACAGCGCTTGGCGCGGACTCGGACGAAACGGCAACAGGCCCTAGATGATCCCGGCTACCCGCAGCACGAACACGCCGGTGGTCATGGTCACGCTGGCGGCCAGCGTGGTCAGAGCCACGATATTGGCGGCCAGACGCGCATCGCCGCCCATGGCCTCGACCATGATGAAGCTGGCCGCCGCGGTCGGACAGGCGAAGTAGACAAACATCAGCCCCAGTTCGCGCGGCGGATAGCCCAACAGCCAACCGCCGATGACCGCCGCCCCGGGCAGAATCGTCATCTTGATCGCGCTGGCCGAAAACGCGATGCCGCGTGCGTCGTAGAGCGCGCGAACCGACAGCGCGCCGCCGATGCATATCAGCGCCAGCGGCAGCGTGAGTTGGGCGAAATACTCGCCGCTGGTCATCACCCACTTCGGCATGGGAATGCCGCTCGCGGCGACGGCAACCGAGGCCAGGGTCGCCAGGATGAGCGGGTTGGTGGCCACGCCGCGCGTGATCGAGCGCCAGTCCGCGCTCTCACTCGGTTGGTACCAGGTCAGCACGATCACGGCGAGGATGTTGTAGATGAGGATAACCTCCCCGACGAGAATACTGCCCGCGGACAGGCCGAAATCGCCGTACATGTTCTGCGCCAGCGCCAGACCTACGATGCCGCAGTTGCCGCGAAACGCGCCCTGTACATAGACGCCGCGCTGGATCTCGGGCACGCGCCAGATCGCCCACAGCCAGATCAGGATGAAGCTTGCCACCGTGGCCAGGCCGAAGTAGGCGATCATCCCCGGGCGAATCGCGTCGCCGAGATTCGCACCCACGATCGACACGAAGATCAGCGCCGGCATGCTGCCCTTGAACACGATCTTCGACGCGGCCGAGACGAAGCGATCGTCGATCCAGCCGATCCGACGCATGGCGATGCCCACGAAAACCAGCGCGAACACCGGCAGCGTGACGTCCAGTGTATGGATGAAAATCGCCGCGATGTTCATGGGCAACGGGCCGGAGATGCAGAAATGAAAAGGCCGCGAAGGCCGTGGAGCGGGCGCCAGTATAGACTTCCGCCATGGGCGGGATACAGCGCCGCGCCGACGCATTATCATGATGCCATTCATATTGGCACCCGACTTGCCCATGCGCCGAGCCGACGGCCCCGACTTGCCCGACACCGGCGACGCGTCATCCGCGGCCCGCGAGCGTGTGAAAATCGCCAGCTACCGCGATGGCGCCTGGCGCACGTCCGACGACACGCTGGCGGTCGAGCGCGCGCTGGAGATTCACGTGGCCGGGGCGGAGCCGCTCATCACTATGCGCACGCCTGGCCACGACCGGGAACTGGCCGCCGGGCTGTTGCACGGCGAAGGCGTGGTGCAAACCGCCGGCGATATCGTCTATCTGCGCCACAGCCCGGACGAGCCCGACGTGATTCGCGCCATGCTCAAGCCGGCAGCCCGCGCGCGCCTCGACCGGATCGAGCGCAATACGCTGGCGACCAGCGCCTGCGGCGTCTGCGGCAAGCCCAGCTTTCGCGCGCCGGAGCCGCGCCGGGGCGATCCGGCCACGGGCGCTGCGTTACGCATCGAGCCCGGCTGGTTGTTGGGGTTGCCCGACCGGATGCGCGCCGAGCAGGGGGTGTTCGAAACCACCGGCGGCCTGCATGCAGCCGCGCTGTTTGCTGCCGGTGGCGATCTGATTGCGCTGCGCGAGGATGTCGGCCGCCACAACGCCCTCGACAAGCTGATCGGTCGGGCGCTGCTCGAGGACGAGTTGCCGCTGGATCAGCAAGCGCTCATGCTGTCCGGCCGGGCGAGCTTCGAACTGTTGCAGAAGGCGATCGCGGCCGGTATTCCGGTCGTCTGCGCAATCTCGGCACCGAGCAGCTTCGCGGTGGAGCTGGCCCGTCGGTTTTCGACCACGCTGGTTGGTTTTCTGCGCGGCGAACGCTTCAACTGTTACAGCGGTGCCCGGCGGCTGCGGGGCGACTAACGCGCCTGTTCCAATAATAGGGCGACGCCGCCTGCGCTTGTGCTGGCGGTAGCGGTCGAGGGCTATCCGCGGGCACCGCTCAACCCGTTGTTCCGGCTGGTTGCGCTGGTCGGCGCGCTGGCGCTGATCTTCCCGGGCTGGACTTCGGATGCAATCGGGGCGGTGATCGCGGTTCTGTTGTTCTTGATCCGGCCGGGGGCGACATCCGGGCGGGATACTTCGCTCGCGCCTGGATAAGGGCATTGCCTTGCGTTGGCCGCTATTTTGCCGCGTTCCCGTGCGGACGCGTGCGCGCCGGGGCGGGCCTGGCGGCGTTGCCTGCTCACGGCTCTTGTCAGGCCGATGCGTAGCGCCTAACGTCGGTACATCGAAGTCCCCTCGAGATTTTTCATGACCGACACCATCGATAATCGTCAATTCCGCCTGGCCCGTCGTCCGAAGGGGCTGCCCGAGCGGGCTGATTTTGATCTGACCACCGAACCCTTGCGCGAGGCGCGCGACGGCGAGGTTCGGATCGCGGTCGAATACATCTCGCTCGATCCGGCCATGCGCGGCTGGATGAATGCGGGCAAGTCCTATATCAAACCGGTGGGCATCGGCGAGGTTATGCGCGCCGGCGCGGCGGGCACGGTGATCGATTCAAAGCACCCGGACTTCGCTGCGGGCGATAAGGTGTCCGGCAATCTGGGTGTCCAGACGCATGCCGTGTTTCCCGGCAGTGATTTGCGCAAGGTCGATACCTCACTGGCCGATCTGCCGGTCTATCTCGGCGCGCTGGGTATGCCCGGCATGACGGCCTACTTCGGCACGCTGGATGTCGGCCAGCTGGCCGAAGGCGACGTGGTGCTGGTATCGGCCGCCTCCGGCGCGGTCGGGGCGCTGGTCGGCCAGATCGCGAAGAAGAAGGGCGCTTCGCGGGTGGTGGGTATTGCCGGCGGGCCGGAGAAGTGTGCCTACGTCGTCGACGAGCTCGGCTTCGACGCGGTCATCGACTACAAGGCCGAGGAAATCGGCGATGCGGTCCGGCGCGAATGCCCCGACGGCATCGATCTGTATTTCGACAACGTCGGCGGCGAGATCCTGGACGCCGCACTCGCCAATCTGCGCTGGCGGGCTCGCGTCGCGATCTGCGGCGCGATCTCGCAGTACAACGTCACCGGCGAGGCCGGCGACACCGCCTATGCGCCGAAGAATTATCTGTCGCTGCTCGTCAACCGGGCGCGAATGGAAGGTTTCATCGTGTTCGATTTCGCCGATCGCTATCCGGAGGCGGCGCGCGAGATGGCGGGCTGGCTGTCGGCTGGCGATCTCAAGCATCGCGAGGATATCGTCGAAGGCTTCGAAACCTTTCCCGAGACGCTGCTCAAGCTGTTCACCGGCGAGAACTTCGGCAAGCTGGTGCTGGCGGTCGAACGCTAGCGCGTTTTTCTGTTTTCCCAAGGCATTTTCCGCAGATCAACGCAGATTTACGCAGATCAAAACCGGGCGCGGTTAACGGGGCGCGAATCGCGTTCATTCGCTCCCCGGTAACGAGTCGGCAAAGCCGGAATGGCCGGCAGCTCGTGGTCGAGCACGGCCCAGCCCGGCCGTTCTGCGGCGAAGACGCGCCGTTCACGGCACCGGTCACACGGTAGCGCACCGCGCGCAGAAACAGCGGCCTTCGAGCGTGCAGGTCATGGTGTGGTTGGCTCGGCTCAGGCGGGGGTGCGCGGCACGATCCGGCGGCGCCCGCGGGTGTTCACCAGCAGCAGCCCGGCCAGAATCGCCAGTCCGCCGAAGGCGAAGTTCAGCGAAATCGGGTCGCCCATCAGTATCACGCCGAAGCCGACGCCGAAAATGGGCGAGAGAAAAGCGAACACGCCGAGCCGGGAGGCCAGGTAGCGGCGCAGCAGCCAGAACCAGACCAGCAGTGCTGCGACCGACACGATCACCGATTGGAACGACAGGCTGGCCCAGGCCAGTGCGGTCATGTGGATGGAGCCGAGATCGCCGAGTGCGGCGGCCGTCGGCAACAACAAGACGCTGGCCACCACAAGCTGGTAGGCGATGGTGCGTAGCGGCGGGGCCTCCGATAACGAACTGGTGCGCAGCGCGATGGTGGTGCCGGCCCAGGACGCACCGGCTGCCACACCCAGACCGTCGCCGAGTAACACGCGGGACGAGACGTGCGCGCTGGGCGCCAGCGCGATGACGAGCCCGGCGAAAGCGATGACGACACCCGCCCAGTGGCGCGGCCCGAGCTGCTCGCCGGCGACGAACAGATGCAGCCCGATCGCGGCGAATACCGGCGCGGTATACAGAAATACCGACATGTGCGACGCGTAGGTGTAGTTCAGGCCGAGCGCAACGAACGCGAATTCCAGTGTGTAGCCCACGCCGATGACCAGCCCGGGGGCGAATTGCTCCGGTACCCAGAGCGCAATGCCGCGAAAGCGCGCGATGGCCGCGATCACGAGCACGGCGATCAGCGATCGAATACCGATCTGGGCCAGCGGGCTGATGGCGTGCGCGACCGACTTGATCGCGACCTGCTGCAGGCCGATGACCAGGCAAAACCCAATCATGAGCCCGGTGGCCCGCGCATCCAGCGGTTGCCGGATCGCCTGCGGGGCCTTCGCCGCGGTCGCTGCGCGCTCGGGTTGATGGCTCATGACGGGCTCCGGTGGGGTCGGGCGCCAGTGAAGCACCGGGCGGTAGCCGCGGCAAGCAATTATTATGCGACGCGAGGCTTAGAAAAACTCATGTCATGATCGAGCGTCTACCGCTCAATGCCCTGCGCACATTCGCGATCGCGGCACGCCACGAAAGTTTCAAGCGCGCCGCGGCCGAACTCGGCGTCACGCCGGGTGCAGTCAGCCGTCAGGTCAAGCGCCTGGAAGCGACACTCGGCGGGACGTTGTTCGAGCGGGGTGCCCACGGTGTGCGGTTGAATGCCGCCGGCCGCCGGCTGGCCGAACACGTGAATGGGCATCTTGCCGGGCTCGCCACGGCGATGGCAAAGGCTCGCCAGGACGGCGGCGAAGCGTTGTCCGTCAGTGTGCCGCCGTCGTTCGTCCAGCACTGGCTGATGCCGCGACTGGCCGGGTTCGATGCCGGCGAGGCCGAAGTGGCGATCGAGGTGAGCCCGTCGCTGACCGAGCCGGTCTGGCAGGCCGGGCGCAGCCGGCTGGCGATCCGCTGCGGCCCGAAGCCGGCGCTCGGGATCGAGGCCGAGCGACTGCTGGCGGATACGCTGTTCCCGGTCTGTGCGCCGTCGCTGCTGGCGGCCGGACCACCGCTGGCCCAGCCGGCCGATCTGGCGGCGCATACCCTGCTGCATGCGTCGTGGACGCCAGGCGCCGCCGCAACAAGCTTCCCTGGCTGGCGGGAATGGCTGGATTTCGCCGGGGCCGACGCGGTGGACGCGCCGGTGCATCGGCGCTATTCGCTGTTCAGCCTCGTCCTGGATCAGGCGATCGCCGGTCGCGGCGTGGCGCTGGCCACGCATACGGTGGTGGCCGATCGTCTGGCCAGCGGCGTGCTGGTTGCACCCTTCGGTGATCGCTACGCGATGCCGTCGCCGTTCGATTACTGGCTGCTACGGCCCGCTACCGGTTCGCCGCCGCCGCTGGCGCATCGGTTCTGCGAGTGGCTGCGACTGGAAGCCAGGGCATTCGCGCGGTCGGCGTGACCGCCCGGGCTGGGGGTCTTCCGGCGGCCGTAGTAGCATAACGGCGCCGGCGCCGCGGTCGCCGGCATATCCGGAACCGGCTCTTGGGGAGAACCATGGACGAGTACGTCACCGTCGTCGATCATCCGCTGATCGCCCACAAGCTCACGCTGATGCGGCGTGCCACGGCGTCGACCCAGAAGTTCCGGGCGTTGCTGCGCGAGGTGGCGCATCTGCTGACCTACGAGATCACCCGCGATCTGGAGCTGACCAGCGAACGCATCGAAACGCCGCTCGAGGCAATGGACGCGCCGGTTCTGGCCGGCAAGAAGCTGTGCTTCGTGTCGATCCTGCGCGCGGGCAACGGCCTGCTGGAAGGTATGGTCGAGCTGTTGCCGTCGGCGCGGGTCGGGCATATCGGTATGTTCCGCGATCCCGAGACCCTGGAAGCGGTCGAATACTACTGCAAGATGCCGGATGACATCGCCGGTCGCCGCGTGATCGTGGTCGACCCCATGCTGGCGACCGGCAACTCGGCGGGCGCGGCCATCAGCCATTTGAAGAAACTGGGCGCGACGAACATCAAGTTCCTGTGCTTGCTGGCGGCTCCCGAAGGCGTGGCGGCACTGCGCGCCGAGCATCCGGACGTGCCGATCTATACGGCCGCCATCGACGAGCGCCTGGACGATCACGGCTATATTCGCCCCGGGTTGGGCGATGCCGGGGATCGCATGTACGGCACCAAGTAGACATCACGCCGCAATAACCAACGGGGACACCATGACGCAGACCGCCCACACGGCCCGCGCGCAGGATTATGCGTTTCGATTTCGCGATGGCCTGCTGGGCGCGCAGATGCTGTGCGTGGCCTTCGGTTCGCTGGTCCTGGTGCCCCTGCTTACCGGGCTCGATCCGAATGTGGCGCTGTTCACCGCCGGGCTGGGCACGCTGGTGTTCCAGGTCGTCACCCAGGGTCGCGTGCCGGTGTTTCTGGCCTCGTCGTTCGCCTTCATCGCGCCGATCATCTACGGCGTCCAGGCCTGGGGCATTCCGGCCACCCTCGGCGGGCTGATGGCTGCCGGCGCGGTTTATCTGCTGTTGTCGGCATTGATCGCCTGGCGCGGTGTCGGATTGATCGAGCGTCTTCTGCCGCCGGTGGTGACCGGGCCGGTGATCATGGTGATCGGGCTGGTGCTGGCGCCGGTGGCGGTGAACCTGGCCACCGGCCACAACGGTACCGGCGACCAGACGCTGGTGGCGAGCACGCCGGCGATGATCGTGGCCGGGGTGGCGCTGCTGGCGACATTGACGGTTTCGCTGCTCGGCCGTGGCTTTGTCGCGTTGTTGCCGATCATCATCGGTGTCGCGTCCGGCTATATCGCCAGCCTCTGTCTGGGCCTGGTGGATCTGTCCACGGTGGCGAATGCGCCGTGGTTCGCCATGCCGGATTTCGTCGCGCCCACCTTCAACTGGCAGGCGGTGCTGTTCATGCTGCCGGTGGCGATCGCGCCGGCGATCGAGCACTTCGGCGACATCATCGCGATTCGTTCGGTGACCGGGCGCGATTATCTGGTCGATCCGGGCATCCATCGGACCATGCTGGGCGACGGCCTGGCGACCTCGCTGGCGGCCTGTTTCGGCGGGCCGCCGAACACCACCTATTCGGAAGTCACCGGCGCGGTGACGCTCACCGGCGCCACCAATCCGGCGCTCATGACCTGGGCCGCCGGTTTTGCCGTGGCCTTCTCATTCATCGGCAAGCTGGGCGCATTCCTGGCCAGCATTCCCACACCGGTGATGGGCGGGATCATCGTGCTGCTGTTCGGCGCCATCGTGGTGGTGGGCATGAACAGCCTGGTGCAGTCGGGCGAAGATCTGACCGAGTCCCGCAACATGGCGATCGTCGGCCTGATCCTGATCTGTGGCATCGGCGGGCTGCATTTTTCGTTCGGTCGTTTCTCGCTGGAGGGTATCGCCCTGGCCGGGGTGCTGGGCGTGATGCTGAATCTGGTATTGCCACGGTCCCGGTCGGCACACGACCGGGCCGCCGCCGACGTCGGAGACGACGAAACGGGTTGAGCGCAGCGAGCGCGGCCCGCCGGGGAAGGCAGGCGGGCCCGCGCTCGATCTATGGTGGGCTATTGCTTGCCGCCGACGACGTCGGCGATGGCCTTGCAGACGTACTCGATGTTGTCGTCGTTCAGGCCCGCCACGTTGGCCCGGCCCGAGGCGACCATGTAGATGCTGTATTTCTCGCGCAGCGCATCGACCTGATCCTTGTTCAGGCCGGTGTACGAGAACATGCCGCGCTGGTCGGTGACGAACGAGAAATGATCCGCCAGGCCGTGCGGCTCGAGGCCTTCCACCAGCTTGCGGCGCACCGCGTTGATGCGGTCGCGCATTTCATCCAGCTCCTGGTGCCAGGCGGCGGTCAGCTCGGCCGAGCCCATGATCGTCGCCACGATCGCGCTGCCGTGCGCCGGCGGGTTGGAATAATTCTCGCGCGCCGTGGTCGCCAGCTGCGAGCGCACGTCCTGCATGTCTTCCGCGTCCTTGGCGATGGCGATGAAGCAGCCGGTGCGCTCCCGGTAGATGCCGAAGTTCTTGGAGCAGGACTGGGTAATGACCATCTCGTCGAGATTCTCGGCCAGCAGGCGCACGCCGTAGGCGTCTTCGTCGAGCCCGTCGCCGAAGCCCTGGTAGGCGAAGTCCACCAGCGGCAGCAGTTCGCGGTCTTGCACCACCTCGAGAATCTGGTGCCACTGGTCCTGGCTCGGATCGAAGCCGGTCGGGTTATGGCAGCAGGCATGCAGCAGCACGATATCGCCCTTGGGGATCGACTTCAGCTTGGCGAGCATGGCATCGAAGTCGAACTGGTCGTTGTCGTCGACGTAGGGATAACGCTTGATCTCCAGCCGCGCGGCCTCGAACACGCCGAGGTGGTTCGGCCAGGTCGGGTTCGGCAGCCAGATCGCCTTGCCGGGCAGCTGCGAGACGAGGAAATCCGCGGCCAGACGCAGTGCGCCGGTACCGCCCGGCGACTGGGTCGCGCTCGCGCGGTTGGCGGCCAGCACCTTGCTGTCGGCGCCGAGCACCGTCTGCAGGATGTACTCGCCGTACTGTGGATCGCCGTGCGAGCCGATGTAGGCCTTGGTTTGTTCGCTGTCGATGAGCTTTTTCTCGGCATCCTTCACCGCGCGCAGGATCGGCGTATTGCCGTGTTCGTCGCGATAGACGCCGACACCCAGATCCACCTTGTTGGGGTTGGGGTCGTCCTTGAACTGCTGGATCAGGCCGAGGATGGCGTCGCCGGGGACGCGCTCAATCGATTCGAACATGGCTTATCCTTTGCATTACATCGAAGCCGCTTCGGCGGCCCGCAGTAGTCTAACCGTTCGTCGATGCCCTGCCGAGACGTGGTTCATACGGATATGCGATTTTTTCTCGAACGGCTGGCCTGGTGCGCCGGTTTGGTGGCGATTCTGGCCGGCACGCCCGGCTGCGTGTTTCACCCCGGCGGCGTGCCGCTGCCGGAGGCGGTGACCGACCTGCCGCTGGTGGTGTATCCGCCGCCGGAGCGCGGAGCGTCGAATACCGACTCGGCCGCCGCCGATACGCTCGTCGTCATGCTCTCCGGCGATGGCGGCTGGGCCGGGCTCGACAAGTCGGTCGGCCACGCGCTGGCGCGTGCCGGTTACGGTGTCGTCGGCTGGGATTCGCTGCGCTACTACTGGCATGCGCACGCGCCGGACGATGCCGCCGCCGATCTGGATCGCGTGATCGAAACCTACCGCGCGCGCTGGCATCGGCGCCGCGTGGTGCTGATCGGCTACTCGCGCGGGGCCGATGTCATGCCGTTTGTCTACAACCGCCTGCCGCCCGCGACCCGGGCGCAGGTGGCGCATATCGTGCTCCTCGGGCTCGCCCGGCACATCACCTTCGGCTATCACCTGTTGTCGTGGATCGGTCTCGGGCCGCAGGGCCGGGCCGTCATGCCCGAGGCGCGACGGTTGCCGCCCGAGCGGACGAGCTGTCTGTACGGCGTCGACGACCCGCATGCGAGTTGCGACGCGCTGACGGCGGCCGGCTTCGATGTACTCGGGCTGCCGGGTGGCCATCACTTCGATCGCCAGTATGCGCATCTCGCCAAGCTGATTCGCCAGCGCATCGCCGAGGCCAAATGAGCCGGCGGTGGGTCACGATCTGACCCACCACCTATGCCAGTGTGTTGCCATGAGTGCGACCGTCATCGAATCCAGCGCGCCGGCCACCGCCGCCGATCATCTCGCCGGGCTCAACCCCGCCCAGCGCGCGGCCGCCGGCTTCGGCATGGCCGCGCCGAACGGCTGGGATGCCGACCCGCTGCTGATTCTGGCCGGGGCAGGCAGCGGCAAGACGCAGACGCTGTCCCATCGGGTGGCGCATCTGGTGCTGGCGGGTGTCGATCCGCGGCGCATTCTGCTGCTCACATTCTCGCGGCGGGCGGCCGACGAGATGACGCGCCGTGCGCATGCGATCTGCGAATCGGCGATGGCGGCCTGCGGGCGCCGCGGTCAGGGCGTGCGCCTGCCGTGGGCGGGCACTTTCCACGGTGTCGGCGCCCGGCTGCTGCGCGAGTACGCGCCCCGGCTCGGCATCGACGAGGCGTTCTCGATTCTCGACCGCGCCGATGCGGCCGACCTGCTCGACGTGGCGCGTCACGATGCCAATCTGGCCGCGCGGCCCGGGGGCCACCGCAAGCGTTTTCCGCGCAAGGACACCTGTCTGGCGATCTATTCGGCCGCGGTGAATCGGCAGGCGCCGCTGGCCGAGGTGCTGGACGGCTGGTTCCCCTGGTGCGCCGAGCACCACGACGACCTGAAGCGGCTGTTCGCCGACTACACCGCGCGCAAGCAGGCCCGCGCCACGCTCGACTACGACGACCTGCTGCTCTACTGGTACCTGGTGATGCAAAACGGCGCGCTGGCCGACGAAATCGGCGCCCGCTTCGATCATGTGCTGGTCGACGAATATCAGGACACCAACGGCCTGCAGGCGGCCATCCTGCAGGCGATGAAGCCCAGCGGACGGGGGCTGACCGTGGTCGGCGACGATGCCCAGGCGATCTACGGCTTTCGCGCCGCCGAGGTCGAAAACATCCTCGATTTTCCCAAGACGTACTGCGGCACGCAGGTCGTCACGCTCGAGGCCAACTATCGTTCGACCCAGGCGATTCTCGACGCGGCCAATACGCTGATGGGCGAGGCCGCGCGCGCCTATGCCAAGCAGCTCACCGCCACCCGGGGTGGCGGTGTGAAGCCGCGCCACGTGACCGTCATGGACACCACCGCCGAGGCGCGCTGGGTGGTCGATGCGGTGCTGGCCCGCCGCGAGACCGGTGTCGATCTCAAGCGCCAGGCGGTGTTGTTCCGCAACGGCCATCACGCCAACGAACTGGAGATCGAGCTGATCCGGCGCAACGTACCGTTTCGCAAATACGGCGGGCTCAAATTCCTCGAGGCGGCCCACGTGAAGGACTTTCTCGGCATGCTGCGCTGGGCCGACAACCCGCGCCACGAAATCGCGGGCTGGCGCACCCTGCAGATCGTGCCGGGCGTCGGCCCCGGCACGGCGCGTCAGGCGTTCGCAGCGCTGGAAGCCGCGGGCGACCGGATCGCGGCATTGGCCGATTTCCGTCCGGCCCGCGCCGATCGCGCCGCCTGGCGGACGATGATCGAGACGGTCGCCGCCCTGGCTGGCGACAACGCCTGGCCGGGCGCGCTGGCGCCGGCGGCCACCTGGTACAAGAGCCAGCTCGACAATCGCTTCGAGGCGCCGAATACCGCCCGTGCCGGCGATATCGACGACCTGGCCCGCATCGGCGCGCGCTATGTCTGTGCGCCGGACTTTCTCACCGAGCTCACGCTCGACCCGCCCCGGGCCACCGGCGATCACAATGACGACGCGCTGGCCGACGAGGACTATCTCATCCTCTCCACAGTGCACAGCGCCAAGGGCCAGGAATGGGATGCCGTGCATGTGCTGCATGTGGCCGACGGCACATTCCCCAACGAATTCTCCACCAAAACCGAGGCCGGCCTGGAAGAAGAGCGCCGCCTGCTCTATGTCGCCATGACGCGTGCGAAGAACGAACTCTCGCTCATCTCGCCACTGCGCTACTACGTCACCCAGCAGGCCGCGCTCGGCGACGCCCACGTCTACGGCGCGAACAGCCGCTTTCTCACCCCCGCCGTCATGGCCTGCTTCGAATCGATCACCGATACCCCGGACGGTGCGCACGACGCCCGCGGGCAGGCGCCCGGCGCCGCCACGCTCGATCTCGGCGCGGCGGCCGCGGCACTCTGGCAATAGCGAACGGCGCCCCCGGCGCGCTACATTGGGTGCTGTTAGCTCCGGAGGAGAGTCAGGAGATGTCTATCAGCCTTTGGCTCGCATTCGTGGCCGCTTCATCGGTTCTACTGGCTATTCCCGGCCCGACTATTCTCACCGTCATCAGCTATTCGATGGCGCATGGTCGACGCGCAAACCTGCCGCTCATCGCTGCGTTTTCCGCAGTTGACCACCCGAAGCGGCCTGCGGCCGCTCTGGCGGCAACTGTGCTTAGGCATTAGGTCTTAGAGGTTTTCGTTTTGCCAACCGTACTGCGCATTAATGGATATCGGTTCTTTTTCTATGCAAATGAAAACGATGAGCCGAGACACATCCATATCCAGCGCGATCGGATGTTAGCGAAATTTTGGTTGGACTCTGTATCGCTCGCATCAAGCACAGGTTTTGCAGCCCACGAGCTCAACGAGCTTTTCAAGCTGGTCGAAGAGCATCAACCGATGTTAGTGGAGGCATGGAATGAGTTCTTTAACAGTTAATACAATTCCGCATGCGACCCAAGTCAGATGTACAAGCGAAGAATTGGTGGTTTCGCTTAACGACGGCCGAGTCATTTCGGTACCGCTTGTATGGTTCCCTCGACTTGCAAGGGCCAAGCCCGAACAGTTGTCGGACTTCGAGCTGCTCGGCGAAGGAGAAGGTATTCACTGGCCGGGCCTTGATGAAGACATATCGGTTCTAGGTCTTCTAGAGGGAAGAAAGTCGGTGGAATATCGTGCATCAAGAACTTGACGAATCGCCGCAGTCGACCGCCCATGGCCGGCAACTGAGCTCAGGCGATACGCGCATACCCTTGCCCGAGGTGCAAACCATGCCCGACCCCGTAATGGCACCGGTCATCGACCTGGCCGTATTCGATATCGACGGCACGCTGATGGATGCCCGCAACCCGCTTTCGGAGCGCACGATCGATGCCTTACACGGGCTGCGTGAGGCCGGCATCGGGGTGGCGTTGGCGAGCTCGCGCCAGCACTCGTCGCTGGCCGAGATCGCCGCCGCCATCGGCTTCGAGATGCCGCTGATCTCCTTCAACGGTACGCGGGTCACCGCCGCCGACGGCACCCCCATCGCCGCCGAAACCTTCACCCCCGACGACGTGCTCATCGCCGCGTTGGCCCAGTTCGTTGATGTCGGCGGCTGCATCCATGCCTACGGCCCGGGCCGCTGGCACGCCTACGGCCAGGAGCACCGCATCGTGCGCGAAGCCGCGGGCACAGACGTGACGCCCGATCTGCGCGCCGAGCGCCTGGATGCTCGCTCCATGCCCGACCCCGCGCTCAAGATCATGTGCGACGGGATGCACGATGGTCTGGCCGGCGTCCAGGCCGCTGTCGCCGCCCGACCGGAACTGGTGATTTCGTGGAGCGGGACCGAATGCCACGACATTCATCTCGCCACCGCCACCAAGGGCCATGCCTTGCGCGTGCTCTGTGACCACCTCGGCGTCGCGCTCGACCGCGTGGCCGCCTTCGGCGATGCCGATTCCGACATCACCATGCTGGCCCATGCCGGCCACGGCTATGCCATGGGCGCGGCAGGCGAGCGCGTATGTGCGGCCGCCGACCATGTCCTCGCCGGGCCCGGGTCCGGGGCGCTGGAGGCCGTGCTGGACGACTGGGCGGCGCGCTGCCGGAGCGTGCCTCGGCAGCACTGGTAAACGCGGTCGACCGCCCCTATCAATAATCCCGGGCGCCCGCGGCGCCACAGTGTCGGACCCTTTGCCTAGCCAGCGGGGTGGGATGAATGGCCTATTCGACGCGTATCGACCGCCGGGAATGGCAGCGGCACAACTGGCGCAACCGCGTCCAGTCGGTCCTGCTGCTGGCCGTCATGGGCGGTTTTCTGGCCCTGCTGGGCGGGTTGCTGTGGGGGCCGTCCGGACTGGTCATGCTGCTGGCCGCGGGTGTGGCCGGGGTATTGTTCATGCCGGCATTGTCGCCGGCGCTGGTGATCCGCCTGTCCGGTGCGCGCGCGATCGCGCCGGCGCAGGCGCCGGGCCTGCACCGCTGGGTCGCGGTACTGGCCGAACGGGCGGGGTTGCCGGCCCCGCCACGGCTCTACTATCTGCCGAGCATGGCAATCAACGCCTTTACCGTCGGCGCGCGCGGCGACGCTGCCCTCGTGGTCACCGCCGGCCTGGTCAACACGCTCGACGGCCGCGAGATTGTCGGCGTGCTGGCCCACGAAATCAGTCATGTCGCCCACAACGACCTGTGGGTGATGGGGCTGGCGGACCTGTTCAGCCGCATGACGGCGTTTTTGTCCTGGCTCGGCCAGTTGCTGGTGCTGGTCAATCTGCCGCTGCTGTTGCTGGGCGCGGTCGCGATCAACGGGTTCGCAATCCTGTTGCTGGTCTTTGCGCCGTTGTTGAGCACACTCGCCCAGCTGGCCCTGTCGCGCACCCGCGAGTTCGATGCCGACCTGGACGCGGCCCGCCTGACCGGCGATCCGGATGCCCTGGCCAGCGCCCTGGCGCGCATGGAATGGCGCCAGGGCGGCTGGACACGGGTGTTGTGGCCCGGCCGCCGCGGGGGCCTGTGGTCGCTGCTGCGCACCCATCCGGAAACGCGCGAGCGCATCGCCCGGCTGCAGGCGCTCAAGGCGGCCGGCGGCATGTCTGTCGACGCTCCGTCGCCCGCCGTGCCCGACCCGTGGCAGCCGATCATGCCGCCGCGCCCTGCCGACCGGCCGCCGCGCGGGTGGGGGAGCCGGTGGTGGCATTGAGCCGTTGCCACCGCGCGGTGCGTTCAGACCCCGATATCCTCGTTCCAAAGCGCCGGCGCGTCGCGCATGAACCGGGTCATGAGGCTGATGCAGCCCGGATCGTCGAGCACGCGCAGCGCACGCCGCGCCCGCTCAGCAGCGCCTCTTCGCCGACAAACGAGCGATTCTCGCCGATCACCACCCGCTGGATACCATGGCGCAGGACCGCGCACGGTGAGAGGCTGGTGTAGAAGGTGGCATCAAGCGAATCGAAATGCGGCGTCCACGCGGTCCGGTCAGGCTGCTGTTCCGGGTGCTGCGATTATCGGTGAATCGTTATTCCGAGAAGCCGATAAGCCGCAAGCTGTTCTTCGGACGTGTTCGCGTCCGTTACCAGGTCGGTGACCGTGTCGGCTGCGGCAACGACATAAGGAAAGGCTTTTCCCAGCTTGCCGGCGTCGGCCAACGCGACGACCAGCGCGGACTGGTCGATCATCAGCCGTTTGGTCGCCAGCTCATCCGGCCCGGGAATGGTCAATCCGGCGTCTGGATCCAGCGCGCAGACGCCGATAAAGCTCATATCGGCCCGAAACGCGCTCAGAAAGCGGGTGGTCTCCGAGCCCAATGTGACGCCGAGTTCCTTATTGAGCGCACCGCCCGCCAGATACACGGCAATGCGTGGATGGTCGATGAGAAGGGCGGCGACGGGCGGTGCATTGGTCACGACCGTGGCGTTCAAGTCGGGTGCCAGGTGGCGGGCGACATTCAGCGCTGTGCTGCCGCCATCCAGGAATAGCAATTGCCCATCGCGGGCAAGAGCGGCGGCTCGCTGCGCGATCGTTGTTTTGTCGGCCTGCCGGGCTTGCGAACGCTGCGCGTAGTGGGCGGGTTTAGCAGCCCGGGGGATGGCGCCGCCATGGACACGTTGCAGCTGGCCGGCGGCTTCAAGCGCCCGCAGATCACGTCGGACGGTGTCTTCCGACACCCCTAAAGATTCAGCCGCCGCCGCCGCCCCGATACTGCCTTCGGCCTCGAGCTGGGTTAACAGGGCGCTTTGGCGGGTGGCTTTCAACATGGCTCAACGTATCTCCGGGTCGGTCGCGCGATTGCACTATAGCGCAATAACACGCAATATCATGCACGAGCACGCAAAAACAAGGAGCCTCGCGTGGCTTGTCCGTCTCCCATTGTCTTCGACTTGTTTGGCGTGCTGATACGAAAACAGCGGTCGCCGGACCAGGACAGGCTGGCCGAACTCGCGGGGGCCGACTCAACCGGGTTCAGTGCGGCTTATTGGCAGGAACGGCCGAACTACGACCGCGGCTGTTCACCCGGTGCGTACTGGAGCGCGGTGGGCGCAAGCCTCGGGTTATCGTTCAACCAAGGCAAGGTCGAGCAACTCACGGCCCTCGACAACGAAAGTTGGTCCAACGTCGACCCGAGCATGGTGCGGATGTTGTACGAGCTGCGTCGATGCGATACGCCACTCTATCTGTTAAGCAACATTCCCGATCCGTTATTCACGTTTCTCGATGCGCGCCACGGCTGGCTCGCCGAGCTGTTCGAGCAGCGTTTCATGTCGTGCGAGATGGGCGTGGCAAAGCCCGAGATCGCGGCGTTTGACACGGCCTTTGCGTCGGTTGCTCAGCGACACCCGGGGGCGGTGGCTCGGTTTGTCGATGATAGCCCGAGCAACATTGCCGCGGCTCGCGGCTTGTCGATCGTGTCGCATCGTTATCAAGGACTGGCGGCCCTGCAAGCCTGGCTTCGTGATTCAGACGAAGCGCAAGAATAAAGGCTTGACGACGCATGGGAGGCAAGCCGGTTGGAAGATCTGGCAGTACAACGGGTATGCGGCACTTCGACCTTCCTGGCCAATGGGTTTGGCATGGGCGCGTGGTCGGTTCAGATTGCCAGTGTTCAAGCCGCCAACGGGCTGTCCGATTTCATGATTGGCGTCACACTGTTGGTCTTTGCCGTGGCTGCGTTGGGCGCCATGCAGATCAGTGGCAAGGCGGCGGCGCGGTATCCGGTCAACTACCTCTGTGCGGGCATTGGCGTGGCGTTCGCTCTGGCACTTACAGCACTGGGCTTTGTCGTGGGTATTGCGAGTCTGATCGTGGCCCTGGCCGTCTTCGGTACGGCCCATGGTGCCCTGGATGTGGCGATTAACGCTCGAGCCAGCATGCTCGAAAACCGAGCGCAGCGTCCGCTTATGTCCTCCTTCCATGCCGCCTGGAGTGTCGGTGGTGCTGTGGGGGCCGGTTTGGCCGGTATTCTGGCCGCGCATGGCTGCGGGCCCGTCGTCGTCTTGCCCGCTACCGCGGTGATAGCGCTGCCCGCCCTGTTGCTGGCTCTGGGCGGCCATCAAACCGCGAAGCCAATTTCGACAAGTGCGCCGGCAGAAACGACAGCAAGCACGCAGCGGCTGCGAACAATCCTGCTGCCGTTGCTTTGCGCCATTGCCTTTCTGGCGCTATTTACTGAAGGCGCGCTGGCCAACTGGAGCAGTATCTACCTCAAGGGCGCTCTGGCCGGCGTATCGGGTGGGTTCGCCGTTGGCTATGTGGCGTTTTCGGTCGGGATGTCGATCGGACGACTGGGTGGCGACCCGATCGTGGCGCGATACGGTCGCCGCCGGGTTGGTGTCGCTGGTGCCACTCTGGCGGCCATCGGTCTGGCCGTCGTGTTGGCGAGGCCAGGTCTTGCCTCGGCCTTGATCTGTTTTACCCTCGTCGGTATCGGGATGAGCAACGTGGTGCCGATCACTTTCGGTAGCGCCGGTCGTGTCGCCCGCTCCGAAGCCGCCGGTATCTCGCGCGCTGCGTCGGCCGGTTACGCCGGTTTCGTGATCGGCCCGCCGTTAATCGGGGGATTGGCCGGCCTGGTCACCTTGCCCGTGGCCCTAACGACTCTGGTGGCGGCGACGGCGCTGATCGCCACATTCGGGACGTTCGCCTACCTCCCGACAGAGCGTCTCTAGCCAGCTGCTGCGCTTGTATCGAGCATATGAACCACCTTTTCCAACCAGACGTTATTGCTCTTATTTTGAGTAATTTGGCCCACGGGAATGCTGATGAGTTGTGCGCCTGCGCTATCGTTCTTTGCGACAGCGAAAACGGAATCACGACTGCCTCCCAGGCCGCCGTCATAATTGGGCCTTGGACCGGCGGGCGCGTGCTCCGGCGGCTTGATTTCTGAGTTATCCCATCCGCGCCATTGTTTTTCCGCATCAGACATGCCTGAGGCCAGGCGCGCATCCATCTCGCGCGCTAGATAATTTTTACCTTCCGCGCTTCCCGCCTGGGACGTGTTGCTGGCCAGATCAAAATACTTGTTCTGGAATGTCGCATCCTTTTCGGATATTTGCATAAACGCAAGCACCCGTTCTGCAGGCGTGAATTTGTTGGATTTGTCAAATGCTACATTGGATAAATCCTTCCTGCTCAGTTGCGCGAACGGGTTGTCGGAAGAAGAGTTATCGGCATTCGGTCCCTTGATGCCGTAATATTCGGAAAGAAGGTAATTGGCCGCCTTGCCCGCAACGGCGTTTCGCTGCGCACTATCACCGCCAGGCGTTTGCTGGAGTACCTGAGCCTTCTTTCCGTTTTCCAGGATCTGTTGGTTGAAGTCATGTATAAAGGCGCTGAAGCGAGTACTGGAGCTATTATCAGCAGGCCCGGTTGGGATTGATGATGTTTTTGATAACGCTTTGGATTCCTGGGAGATATTAACGACGGCGCTCGGTTTTTCTGCCCTGTTACGTGAATTGCCGCCAGCATCTTGGCCGTTGTTCGCGAATGCAATATCTGGATTGCTCTTGTAAAGAGCGCCTTGCTTTATCTCGCGTGAGAAATTCAGTATATATGTTGCTTTAGACGTGACGTTCATTTTTCGCCTTATTGTCTGATGAAATATTCTCGAAAAAACAACGAGATTTGCGAATCTTGTAGATGCGCGATTGCTAGTCGAAAAGACTGTAAGTGACCGTATAAGTATACGGTTTTGAGTATTGCCCCCGAAGATAATCGGAGCAATAAGTTCCTGTCCCATAACTTTTGGCGTCACTATCATAAGCTGGCACATCGTACCCGCCATTAGTAAGTACCGATTTGTAAGAGGCTTTTAGTTTGCACCCACCTGAATTGCTGTACCCGTAACTTATTGAAAAGTTGTCGGAGATCAGGCGTTGGCTAAGATCTGCCCGGATCGTTTTCCCAGGCGGTATTTGGGATGGGAATTGGTATCCATCTGTGCCGCTCGCAGTCCGAATTAAAGGCTGACTATTGCTGCCGTTCGAAATTATTACTGTCTTCGCTAAACCCGGCAGCGGTAATCCTGCGGCAACAATAAATAGGGCTAAGCTTAAATATTTTATATCCATTGCATTGCCTCATGCTGGTGTTATATCGGTGAGAGTTTGCCCTGATTCTATAGATTTAAACTTGGGTACAGTGTTGTGTGGCCCGCTTTAAAAATTGGCAAAATTTTTAATATGTCAAGGAAGTTTTCCCGGTCGATATATAGCGTATAAAATATTTAATACAAAATATTAATCGCATTGCATGGAGTTTCTCGTAATTTAATAAATAAAACTAGATTTTTGCATGCGGTCTTGACGAGCGTCCATAGCGTCTTCTTGTCCCGGGGTGTCGAATGGGGCGGAGGCGCGATGCGAGATATAGCCGATGCTCGCCGCTGTTCGGTCTTCAAGCGCCCTATCGACCACTTACGCCATTCCTTTAACTCTCGGGCTGATGTTCGTGGCCCCAGTACCGGCCTGATTCGCTAGCGCGGTGTAATCCGGTGGAATGCCGGTTGTGCGATTGGTAGGCGAGCGGGGGGGGGCGGCGCGCCTCCCGGCCGGGATCACAGGCGCCGTAGAAGGGATACGCCGAACTGCCGCACTTGATCATGCCCGACACGCAGCGGGCCGAATAAGTCAGGGCATGTTGTCAGCCAATGCGCGCGAATGAGGGCAAACAAGCGGGAAGATTAGGGCGCTGTTGGCTTTGTCTGTTTCGTGCGCGCCGGTCTCCGGATGTGAGCAGTCTGCTCAAAGGGCATGCCGAGTTACGCTGTTCGCAACGTGGCCGGTCTTGATTTCGTGATTGCGACAGGCGATGAGCCTGCTTGTCGATCTACAGATCGCTTTGAAGCGGTCGTGACACGCGGCCGGCCCACTCGAATCGAGCGGAATGGGGGCGATTGCGCGTTCCACCGAGGCAAAGCCGAATGGCCGCGTCGGGCTGGACGCCGATATTCACGACAGCCGGTTCCAACTTGTCCCTCCGCTTGTCGCTACGTCCCGATATCCTCGTTCCAGAGTTCCGGTGACTCGCGCATGAAATCGGCCATGAGTTGTTTACAGGCGGCATCGTCGAGCACGGTGAGTTCGACACCGCGTTCGGCCAGATGGGCTTCTTCGCCCATGAACGAGGCGTTTTCGCCGATCACGACCCGCGGGATGCCATAGAGCAGAATCGCGCCGGAGCACATGGCACACGGCGAGAGCGTGGTGTAGAGGGTGATGTCCTTGTACCAGGCGCCGGGTTGGCGGCCGGTGGCTTCCAGCGCGTCCATCTCGCCGTGCAGGATGGCGCTGGATTTCTGCACCCGGCGGTTGTGGCCGGCGCCGACGATCTCGCCGTTTTTCACCAGGACACAGCCGATGGGCACGCCGCCCTCATCGCGCCCGCGCCGGGCTTCGTCCAGAGCAGCCTGCATGTAGAAGTCGTGTGGCATGAAAAATACTCATCTTTGTCGATACCTGAGCCAGTTTAAGGGCTTGGCGAGCCGCCGTGCGCGGTTACGGGTAAGTGCGGATGACGCGCCGCGCGGGGATCAGTTATAACGCAGAAACACCCGTGCGGAGACGGCCATGGCTCAGGATCCGCTCAAGACCTATCGCGACAAACGACATGCCGATGTGACGCCCGAGCCTTCGGGTCAGGGCAACCCGCGGCCCGATGATCGGCCGCCGATCTTCGTCGTGCAGAAGCATTCGGCCTCGACGCTGCACTACGATTTTCGCCTGGAAATAGACGGCGTATTCAAGTCCTGGGCCGTGCCCAAGGGGCCGTCGACCGACCCGCGCGAGAAGCGCCTGGCGATCGAGACCGAGGATCATCCGCTGGATTACGCCGATTTCGAAGGGGTGATCCCGGAAGGCGAATATGGCGGCGGCACGGTCATGGTCTGGGACATCGGGCCATACGATAATGCCAAGTTCGATGACGCGGGCCATGCCGAAAAATCGCTGGCGGCGTGCTGGGCCGATGGCCATCTCACGGTGAATTTGCATGGCATTAAGCTCACCGGCGGCTACGCGCTCACGCATTTCCGTACGGAGGGCGACAAGCGCCAGTGGCTGCTGGTGAAGATCGACGACGAAGACGCCGATGCGCGCCGTAATCCGGTGTCGACCGAGGACTACTCGGTGCTCAGCGCGCGCACGACTGAGCAGATCGCGGCCGCGGCGGGTGAGTCGTCATGAACAAGGCTTGCCTGGAAGGCCGTATCAACGGCGATGATTGGGCCAAGGCCCAGAAGGCGGCCATGCCGCGGACCTTCGAGCCGATGCTGGCCACGCTGCACGACCGGCCGTTCTCGGACGAACGCTGGATCTACGAGCGCAAGCTCGACGGCATTCGCCTGCTGGTGTTTCGCGACGGCGAACACGTCGAGCTGTATACGCGCAACGGGCAACTTCGGAATGATCATTTCCCCGAGCTGCTCGATCTGTTCGCCGCCCAGCCATGTCGGCGTTTTGTGCTCGATGGCGAGGTGGTGGCTTTCGATGGCGATGTGACCCGTTTTTCCCGGCTCCAGCAGCGGGCGGGTATTGCCGACCCGGCCGAGGCGCGCGCGTCAGGTATCGCCATCCGCTTTTATGTGTTCGATTCGCCCTGGATCGAGGATTACGACATCCGCCGCGTGCCGTTGCGCCAGCGTAAAGCCCTGCTGCGCGACATCCTCGATTATTCCGGCCGCCTGTATTTCACCGCGCATCGCAACGGCGACGGCGAGACATTGCTGGCCGAGGCCCGGCGCAAGGGCTGGGAAGGTATCGTCGCCAAGCAGGCCGACAGCTGCTATCGCTGCGGCCGTTCCAAGCGCTGGCTCAAGCTCAAGTGCCAGGCCGGCCAGGAGCTGGTCATCGGCGGGTACACCGAGCCCGAGGGCGAGCGCATCGGCCTGGGTGCGCTGCTGATGGGCTATTACGAATCCGGCGAACTGCGCTATGCCGGCCGCGTCGGTACCGGTTTTTCCGATGCCGAGCTGCGTCGTCTGCATCGCGTGCTTTCGGCCAGTGAGCGCGAGACGCCGCCGTTTGCCGATCCGCCTGACGGGTGTGGCATCCACTGGGTCCAGCCCGAACGCGTGGCCGAGATCGAATTCACCGAATGGACCCGCGACGGCAGGCTGCGCCATCCCGCCTATCTGGGCGAACGCGACGACAAGGACCCGCATGACGTGGTCCGGGAAGTGAGCGGAACGTGAGCGTGGAAATCGACAATATCGACAAGATCTTCTTTCCCGACGCCGGGCTCACGAAGGGGGATCTGGCCGATTATTACCGGCGGATCGCGCCGGTCATGCTGCCGTATGCGAAGGACCGTCCGGTGACGCTCAATCGTTTTCCCGACGGGATCGACGGTACCCATTTCATCCAGAAAGCGGTCCAGGATCATGATCCCGACTGGCTGGAACGGGTGACGGTCGCCAAGGAAGACGGTGAGCTGGTTCAGCCGCTCATCAACTCGGCCGACGCGCTGGTCTATCTGGTCGGCCAGGGCGCGATCGCCTTCCATGTGACGCTGAGCCGCTACGATCGTCCCGAGCATCCGGATCGGCTCATCTTCGATCTGGATCCGCCAGGTCATGGCGGCGAAAACAACGACTTCGCGCCTGTCATCGCCGCGGCACGTGCCGTGCGCGATGCGCTGGAAGCGGTGGACCTCACTTCGTTCGTGATGACCTCCGGCTCCTCCGGTCTACATGTGGCGGTCCCGCTCGACCGCCATGCGGACTTCGATACGGTGCGCGAGTTCGCGCAAGGCATTGCCGAGCGTGTAGCCGATGCCCATCCGGAGGAATTCACCACGGCGCACGCCAAGAACAAGCGCGGCGGGCGGTTGTATCTCGACATCCGCCGCAACGCGGTGAACCAGACCGCCGTGGCCCCGTATTCGGTCCGGCCCAGGCCGGGCGCGCCCATCGCCACCCCGCTGGAATGGGACGAGCTTGCCGATGCGGACATCGGCCCGCGGCGCTTCCATGTCGGCAACATCTTCCGGCGCCTGGCGCAGCGCGATTGCCCCTGGTCGAACATCGCCCGCCACGGGCAGAGTGTGCGACGTGCCCTCGAACGGCTGCATGGTTATTAACCCGGCACAAAAATAGATGATTTTTCGGTTGATAGCGCGAGCATGCGACCGCATGCTCGTCGCGGCCATTGGCCCAAAGCCTTCAAAAATAAAAGACGGACACGCGTCGGCTTTTATTTTTGAAGGCGTTGAAAACAGCGGATGAAGTCAGCTGTTTTGATGCCGGATTAATAGAGCCGGCGAGCCCTGCGGCGGTTGAAGCTGCTTCTCGATTATGTGCGACACGCAGATTCCGGGCGTGGAGGGGTGTTCGCTGATCGCGTAGCCTCTGTGCATCCGGCGCTGCGCTGGCAGCGCGCGTCCGACCGATCGTGTTGACGGCAGACCGACCGATTATGCCGCGGCTTGCCCCGCTAAGCCGGCAGCAGGCGCGGCCGGGACCGGCCCTGCTCGTCCTTCTCGGACGCGGTCGCGCCCGGCGCCGATGTTTGCCGCGTGTCCTCGGTGGATTGATGCTTTTGTTCCGTGGTGCGAAACAATTTGACCGCCGTGGTCAGCGCCGCGGCCTCGCCCTGCAGACTCGACACGGTGCTCTCCAGTGCCTGAACCAGTGCGCCGTTGCGCTGGGTGGTGTCGTCCAGTTGCTCCAGGGCCGAGCTGATTTGCTCGGCGCCCTGGCTCTGCTGCTCGCTCGCCTTTGCTATTTCGCTGACCAGGCGGGCGGACTCCCGAATCGCCTCGGCGGTGCGCGTCGACACATCGCGGGCATTCTCGACCAGCGACGCGCCGGTGGCCACATGGTCCGCCGATTCAGCGATCAACGCCTTGATCTGATCGGCCGATTCGGCGGAACGCCGGGCGAGCTGGCGTACCTCGGCGGCCACCACGGAAAATCCGCGACCGTGTTCGCCGGCGCGCGCCGCCTCGACCGAGGCATTCAGGGCGAGCATATTGGTGCTGAAGGCGATGCCATCGATAATTCCCACAATATCCTCGATCCGCTTCGAGCTTTCGCGAATATCACTCATTCGTTCGGTGGCGCGGCCGGCCAGATCGCCGCCCTCGACCGCCAGTTCGGCGGCCGAACCCACCAGCCGGTCGGCCTCGGTGGCATTGCTCGCGGTTTGCTTGACCGTGGCGCTGATTTGCGCCATCGCGGCCGCGGTCTGTTCGAGCGTGGCGACCTGGTTTTGGGTACGGTCGGCCAGATCGGCGGTACCGGATGCGACCTCGGTTCCGGCGTCGTGCAGGTGCTCGCTGGCGCCACGCACCCGGTCCACCACCGTGGCCAGGCCGACGCCAATGCCGTTGATTGCCTGCAAAAGCTGACCGGTGTCATCGCGGCGATTCACGGGCACCTGGGCCGTGAGATCGCCGTTGGCCATGCGCTCGGCCGCCTCGCGACTGACCTGCATCGGCCGCGTGACACTGCGTCGGCTTGCCCAGCCCACCAGCATGGGCGTGACCACGCAGCAAATGGCTGCCAGGATACCGAAAGCCGGCGTGAAGCCCGCCCCGCCGAAGGCCGCGTAGCCGGCGAAGGCGGCGACATCGACCGCGGCGGTAATCGCTGTAAGCCGCCCGACGACGCCAAGGCTGAACATGTCGCTGACATCCAGCCCCACGTAACGCGCGCCTATGATCTGCCCGCGTGCATCGGTCAGCGGTGTATAGCAGGTCATGAACTGGGTTCCGAACAAGGTAGCGTAGCCGATGTAGTGCTGCCCGGCGCGCAGTTGCTCGAAAGCCGGGTGCGAACGATCCAGCCGGGTGCCGACGGCGCGCGAGCCGTCAGCCTTGGTCACCGAGGTTGCCACCCGCACGAAATCATCGCCAACCCGTGCAAATAGCGTCGCGGTGGCGCCATTTCGAGCCGTAAAGCGATCGGCCCAGTCATGTCGGAGATTGAGCACGACATCACCGTGGACCAGGCACGGTGCGTCGTAGTCGCCGACCCGCACGCAGCGACTGGTGTCCAGGTGAACCGGCTGCTCGAAGCTGGCCGCGAATCGACGCTCCAGGCGTCGAATGCGGGTGCTGAGCGGCAGTATAGAGAGCATGGTGCCTATTCTCCGTGGGTATATTCCAAAGACGAACTGATTGCCGGCGCCACGACGCGTGGCTGGCGCTAGTATCCCGTCACGCTTTTTCGGTGCTTTTTCGTGCCATGCGGCGTTGCGGCGATTCGCCGTATTCCCGGATACGGCGAATCCCCGCGCATTGCCTGGCACTACAAATCATGCGAAATCCATGACGTGAACTGCCGTTGCAGCACAATAGTCCATTGATTTCTTTAATATCGGCGGATTCGAATATGGCTTGAGGCGTGGGCGACCCGTATCACTCGTTCGCGCGACAAGCCCGGGCAGCCGGGGCGCTGGCGTCAGGCGGCCGGCGTGACGGCTTCAACGGATGAGTCGCGCCATCGTCGCTCATCGCGCCGGCATCATGCTCGGCGGTAATCCAGGGCGGGGCTCCCGGCCGGCCGCAGTCAATCCGAAATCAGTCGGAAGCGATCATTTTTGCTGCGTATTCGGCATTTCGATGCCCGGAGGCCGCCGTATGATGGGGCCATTGTGAAGGCCACTGCTGCGATGGCGTCGCCTCCGAATAGCCTGGATGCATTCTGCGTCATCCATGGTCAGAGGCCTGCCCAGAATACCCGAGGTGTTTCCGCCCGATGTCTTGTTTCGACCATGCTGCGGCCGAGTTTCTCGGCCTCGCTCCTTTTTTGCGCGGTAGCCTCAACGGGGACGATATGCAGCCGCTCGCCCGGGAATGGATCGCCGGTGCCGAAGCCGAGCCCGAGAACGCCATCCTCTGGATGAACCTGGCCACACTCATGCTTTGTCTGGGGCAACGCGGACTCGGCCTCAACATCCAGGCGCAGGCGCTGGCGATGCAGCGCCGTTTCCATCTGGCGGCTGCCCGACAGCCGGCGCGCCTGCGGGTACTGCTCCTGATGGCGCCCGGCGACCTGGCCGCCAACATGCCGCTGGATTGTCTGCTCGAGGATAGCGACATCGATCTCGAGTACTACTTCGTCATGCCATCCGATGCCACGGAAAAGGCGCCGCTGCCGGAACACGACCTGGCGATCGTGGCGATGAGCGAGTCCGACGACAATCGCCCGAGTCTGGAGGCGATCAAACCCGTGGTGGCCGACTGGCCGCGGGCCGTGCTCAACACGCCCGAGGCCATCGCCAATACCGAGCGTGAGCGGGCCAGCCGATTGCTACAGGGGGTCCCCGGGCTGGCGATGCCGCCGACAATGTCGATCACGCGTGACGCGCTGGAAGACGTTGCGGGCGGCGAAAGCGCCATGACGAGCGTATGCGAGGGCATCGATTTCCCGTTGATCCTGCGTCCGCGCGACTCCCATGGTGGCCACGGCCTCGCCCGGTTGGCCGACCGGGGCGCGCTGGCGGCCTATCTCGCGGACGTCGAGGACGAGCATTTCCTGATTTCCCCCTTCATCGACTACAGCGACGCGGACGGTTGGTATCGCAAGTACCGCGTCGTGCTCGTCGATGGCGAACCCTTTGCCGGGCATATGGCGATCTCCGACGACTGGATGATCCATTACCTCAACGCCGGCATGTACGACGATGCCGACAAGCGCGCCAGCGAAGCCGCCTGGATGGCGTCGTTCGACGCATTTGCCGACCGCCATCGCGCGGCGCTGGATGCGATTCACCGGCGTTCCGGGCTGGATTATGTCTGCATCGACTGCGCTCAGACCCCCGACGGCGATTTGCTCGTTTTCGAGATCGGCAACGCCATGGTGGTGCATGCCATGGACTCTCCCGAGCTGTTCCCGCACAAGCAGACGCACATGGCCAAGGTCAAGCACGCCCTGCGCGATCTGCTGATGCGGCGCGTTGCAGAGGAAGATGCGCGCTTGATGGGCGAAACGACATGAATCCGCGCAACGCCCTGAACTTTTCCGGTGGCCCCGGCGCGTTACCGGAAAGCGTGCTGCGCGAGGTGCAACAGGCGATCGTCGAGGTGCCGGAGGTCGGTCTTTCGGTGTTGGGGATCAGCCATCGTTCCGACTGGTTCGCGGCCGTGGTCGACGAACTGGAACACAATATCCGTACGCTGCTCGGCGTGGGCGAGAATTATCACGTGCTGCTATTGCAGGGCGGGGCGACGCAGCAATTCAGCATGGTGCCCATGGCCCTGCTGCCCCCCGACGGTGAGCCCGCCGATTACCTGCATACCGGTTACTGGAGTGGCAAGGTCCTGCCCGCGGCGCGCCGCGAAGGCCCGATCCGCGTGGCCTGGAGCGGCGAGGCGGACGGATTCCGTCACCTGCCCGGCGACGATACGCTCGCGCTCAAAGATACGGCGCCCTATCTGCACTACGTTTCCAACGAAACCGTGGAAGGGCTGCAGTTCCATCGCGTGCTCGGCCACGACAACGTGCTTCGGGTCTGCGACATGTCGTCGGATTTCCTGTCGCGCCCGGTCGAGGCCGAGCGGTTCGGCCTGATCTATGCCCATGCCCAGAAAAACGTGGGCCCGGCCGGGGTCACCGTGGTCGTGGTGCGGGACGATCTGATTCAGGACGCGCCACAGGGTTTGCCCGATTTCCTCGATTATCGTTGCCATGCCCGCGCCCATTCCATTCTCAACACGCCGCCGGTATTCGCGATCTATGTCGTGTTGCTGGTCACCCGGTGGCTGATGCACGACATTGGCGGCCTGGACGCGATGGACGCCATCAATCGAAAAAAGGCGGCGCAACTCTACAGCGTGCTGGATGACAGCGACGGGTTCTACCGGGGGCGGGCGGCCGAGCGCGACCGCTCGATCATGAACGTCGCATTCAACCTGCCGGACGAGACGCTGGAGCGGCGTTTTCTTGCCGAGGCCGAGGCCGCCGGGCTGTCCGGGCTGAAAGGCCATCGCGCCATCGGCGGTCTGCGGGCGTCGCTGTACAACGCGGTGACACTGGAAGCCGTCGAACAGCTGGCCGATTTCATGGACCGGTTTCGCCGTGCCGGGTCGATATCCGCGCACAGGGCGACCGGCGCACGAGGCTGACCCGCCGCGGGCGTTGCGCCTGCGGCCGGAAACAGCGCGGCGCTTGCTCGCCGGCGTCCGGGCTGAAGTTTGTCGCCGGATGCACGGCGTCAACAACCGTCAGGTAGCACGGGCGGCACGCCGGGATGGCGGGCGTGACGCCGATCGTGCCGGTCAGGCGTGTTATTGGACGAAAGTCGTTGCCGGCGCGCCGATACCATGCTTTAGTTCTCGATCGTAACAAGAACGTATGCGTTGCTCGGCCCGGCCGGGGCCTGTCTCGTTCACCCAGCGCTTGCGGCCGTTCGGAGCGCCGATTGGAGTTCGATCTGATGATCCTTTCGCGCGCCGTGTTCCATACCCGGATCGATTGCCGTGTTGACTGGCCGGCCGGGCGCACCGTGGCAGCAGCCCACGGTCTGCACCTGAGCCTCGCCGATGCGCTCGAAACGTTCGCCGCAAGACTCGCGAGGCGTGCCGCGCATGCCGGATAACGCCGGGCGAGGCCCCAGTCTGGTCAAGCGCATGATCGTGATGATCGTGGGCGTACTGTTGCTGGTGGCTTTGATCGTCGGCGCGAAGGTTGCGCTGGTCATGCGCACGATCGCCAGCCTGCCCAAGCCGGCGCCGGCCACGGTCAGCACCACAGTGGCGCGCTATCAGGCCTGGCAACCGGCGTTGCACGCCGTGGGCAGCCTGCGCGCGGTGCGCGGGGCCGACCTGGCGCTGGACGTCCCGGGCCTGGTCAACCGGATCCATGTCCGGTCCGGTCAGCACGTCAGCAAGGGCGAGCTGCTGTTGCAGCTGGATGACGCCGACGATCGCGCCCAGCTGGCACAGCTCGAAGCCGCCGCCCGACTGTCGCGGCTGAATTATCGCCGTGCCGATCAGCAGCGGGCCTCGCACGCCATCAGCACGGCCGACTACGACAGTGCGGCGGCCGATCTGAAGGGCAAGCAGGCGGCCGTCGCCGGGCAGAAGGCGCTGGTGGCCAAGAAGCAGCTGCGCGCGCCGTTTTCGGGGCGCGCGGGTATCATCACGGTCAGCCCCGGCGACTATCTCAATGCCGGTACCGCTATCGTGACGTTGCAGCAGATCGACTCGCTTTATGCGGATTTCAGTGTGCCGCAGCGCGAGATCGGCCGGCTGCAGATCGGCCAGCCCGTCCATCTGGCGGTGGATGCCTACGGTTCGCGGCGTTTCGACGGGCGGCTCACTGCCATCAATCCGAAGGTGGATACGGATACCCGCAACGTGCAGGTCGAAGCCATCGTGCCCAACGCCGATGGCGCCCTTTTGCCGGGCATGTTCGCCAACATTCGTGTCGATACCGGCCGCAGGCAGCGTTATCTGACGCTGCCGCAAGCGGCCATCGTCTATAACCCTTACGGCGACATGGTGTTTGTCGTCCAGCCGTCCAGGGGGAATAACGAACAGGGGCAGCCGCTACCCGCCACCGTCGAGCAGACGCTGGTCACCACCGGCGAAACCCGCGGCGACCAGGTTGCGATCGTCAACGGCCTCACCGCCGGGGCGACCGTGGTTACCAGCGGCCAGATCAAACTGAGTAACGGCGCGTCGATCAGGATCGACAACAGCGTGCAGCCCGCGGACGCCGCGCATCCGACGCCGCAGGAACATTAGCGTGGCGATATTTCCTGCCGAGCCGGCGCCGCAACGGCGTTGCGGCAATACCCGGCGTGGCGCCCCCGCGCATAGTCGCGCCACGCCGGCCGGCCTGAAAGCGGACTGGCGGCCCGACCGCCTGCGCGACCGTCGCACGAACCCGTCCCCGGTGCAGGCGGCGCCATGAAGTTCACCGATCTTTTCGTCAATCGGCCGGTGCTGGCGATTGTGGTCAGTACGCTGATCCTGGTGCTCGGTTTGCGGGCGGTCACCGGTCTCACGGTGCGTCAGTATCCGAAAACGGAAAATGCCACGGTCACGGTGACCACCGCTTATTACGGCGCCGACGCGCAAACCATGGCCGGTTTCGTGACCCAGCCGCTGGAGCAGGCGATCGCCCAGGCCCAGGGCATCGACTATCTGTCGTCGAGCAGTGTGTCGGGCGTATCCACTATCACGGCCACGCTGCGTCTGAACTACGACGCCAATCGCGCGCTCAGCGAGATCAACACCCAGGTCAATTCGGTACGCAACAAGTTGCCGCCGGCGGCGCAGCAGCCGGTGCTGACGGTGCAGACCGGCGAGACTATCGACGCGATGTACATGGGCTTCTACAGCGATGAGTTGCCCACCAACAACATCACCGATTATCTGGCGCGCGTGGTCAAGCCCAAGCTGGATTCCATCGCCGGGGTACAGACCGCCGAAATCCTCGGCGCGCGCCAGTTCGCCTTGCGCGCCTGGCTGGACCCGGCGCGCATGGCCGCCCACGGGGTGACGGCCAGCGACGTGTATTCGGCGTTGGCGGCGAACAACTATCTGGCCGCGGTCGGCTCGACCAAGGGGCAGGCGGTGACGGTGGACCTGACCACCGACAGCGACCTGCACACGGTCGAACAGTTCAGGCAACTCGCCATCAAGCAGCACAATGGCGCCATCGTACGCCTGCAGGATGTGGCCCACGTCACGCTGGGCTCCGAGAACTACGACACCAACGTGGCCTTCGGCGGCAAGAGTTCGGTGTTCATTGGTATCAAGGTCGCGCCCGACGCCAACATTCTGGACGTTGCCCGGCGGGTGCGCGAGGCGTTTCCGGGCCTGCAGCGCCAGCTGCCCAACAGCATGACCGGCGCGATCGTGTATGACGCCACTGCGTTCGTGAACACCTCGATCCACGAGGTGATCAAGACGCTGGTGGAGGCGCTGCTGATCGTCACTGCGGTGATCTTTGTCTTCCTCGGCAGCCTGCGGGCGGTGATCATTCCGCTGGTGGCCATGCCGCTGTCGATGATCGGCACCTTCTTCGTGATGCTGGTGCTGGGTTACTCCATCAATCTGCTCACGCTGCTGGCGCTGGTGCTGGCCATCGGGCTGGTGGTCGACGATGCCATCATCGTGGTCGAGAATGTCGATCGCCACATGAAGGACGAGGGCAAGACGCCGCGCCAGGCCGCGCTGCTGGCCGCGCGCGAGCTGGGTGGCCCGATTCTGGCAATGACCGTGGTGCTGATCGCGGTCTATGCCCCGATCGGCTTTCAGAAAGGCCTGACCGGCGCGCTGTTCACCGAGTTTGCCTTTACCCTGGCGGGTGCGGTGACGGTATCGGCGGTGATCGCGCTGACGCTGTCGCCCATGATGTGTTCGCGTTTCTTTCGTGCCAGCGCGAACCCCGGCCGCTTGCCGGCCTTCATCGATCGCCAGTTCGAGCGCGTGCGCGAGCGCTACCAGCGCGTGCTGCACGGTGCGCTGGATACCTGGGTCGTCATCGTGGCCATGGGCGGTCTGTTGTTTCTGGCCACCATCGCGCTCGGCATGACGGCGAGCTCGGAACTGGCGCCGGAAGAGGATCAGGGGGTGGTGATCGGCCAGATCGTGGGCGCGCCCAACGCGACCGCGCAACAGATGGATGTCTACGCCCACCAGATGTTCGACAAGGCCCGCAGCCTTCCGGAGTACGATCAGATGTTCCAGCTGACCGGCACGCCGACGACCAATCAGGGCATCGGCGGCGTGCTGTTCAAGCCCTGGGACCAGCGCAGCCGCAACGCCCATGTCCTGCAGACGGTACTGCAGCAGAAGTGGAACGACATCGCCGGCGCGCGGGTGGCGGCCTTCCAGTTCCCGGCGTTGCCCGGTGCCTCGGGGTTGCCGATCCAGCTGGTGATCACCACCACCGAGCCATTCCGGAATCTCTACGAGGTGGCCCAGGCGGTCAAGAACAAGGCTCAGGCCAGCGGCAAGTTCTATTACATCGATTCCAACCTCAAGCTGGACAAGCCGCAGAGCACGATCGTGTTCGACCGCGATCTGATCACCGCCCTCGGCTTGACCCAGAAGGACGTCGGTGCCTCGCTGTCGGCCGCGCTCGGCGGCGGCTATGTCAACTACTTCTCGATCGCCGGGCGATCTTACAAGGTGATTCCGCAGGTGCGGCAGGCCGATCGGCTGAATCCCGATCAGGTGCTGGATTACTATCTTGGCGTGCCGGACGGCGCGTTGATCCCGGCAGCAACCGTGGCCACGCTGAAGCCGGCGGTGGTGCCGCAGTCGCTCAACCGGTTCCAGCAACTCAACTCGGCGACCATCTCCGGCGTATCGGGCATGTCGCAGGGGGCCGCGCTGGCCTTTCTGCGTACCGCGGTCCACGACGTCGCGCCCGGCGGCGATTACCATGTCGATTATTCGGGCGCATCACGGCAGTTCGAACAGGAATCCGGCGGTTTCGTCAATACACTCCTTTTGGCCACCATCATCGTGTTCCTGGTGCTGGCGGCCCAGTTCAACAGCCTGCGCGATCCGGCGGTGATCCTGGTTTCGGTGCCGCTGGCCCTGTTCGGCGCCCTGATCTTCGTCAATCTGTTCACCAGCCTCAACATCTATACCGAGGTCGGCCTGGTGACGTTGATGGGACTGATCAGCAAGCACGGCATCCTGATCGTCCAGTTCGCCAACGATCTGCAGCGCGCCGGCCTGTCCAAGCGCGAAGCCATCGAGCAGGCCGCCGGTGTGCGTCTGCGGCCGATCCTGATGACCACCGCCGCCATGGTGCTGGGCGTGGTGCCGCTGGTGATCGCCACGGGCGCGGGGGCTGCCGGCCGATTCAACATGGGGCTGGTGATATCCACCGGCCTGGCCATCGGCACGCTGTTTACCCTGTTCGTGGTGCCGGCCTTCTACATGTTGCTGGCGGCACGGCATGAGACGGCTAGTCCGTGATATCGGCGAATTGCCCGTCAGTGAGTGCCGCCAGATCGCCCGGGCCAAGACTGATTTCCAGCCCGCGCCGACCGCCGCTGACATGCATCTGTTCCAATGGCAGTGCCGAGTTGTCGATCACGGTGGCCAGCCGTTTCTTCTGCCCGAGCGGGCTGACCCCGCCCAGCACATAGCCGGTCATTTTCTCGACCGTTGCCGGCTCGGCCATGGCGGTCTTTTTCGTATTCACGGCGCTCGCGAGTTTCTTCGGGTCCAGCCGGCCGGAGACGGGTACGATCGCGACGACGAACGCATGCGTGTCGGTTTCGGCGACCAGTGTCTTGAAGACTTTGTCCGGCGACAGTCCCAGTTGGCGGCAGGCCTCGATGCCGTAATCGCCCGCGGCTTCGCCGGCGTCGTAGCGCCGGACTTCGTGCGCGATGCCGGCAGCCTCCAGAATCTTGATGGCGGGAGTCATGGGCGGCGGGCTCCATTGGTAACGGCGATGCGTGATGGTAGCGTCGCCGGCCCGTGTTCGCGAGGCCGGTAGACTGCCCGCACCCACCCGATGGCCCCGATGTCCGTATGCACGAAAGTTCGCCGCTGTCGTTGACGCCTGTCGGGGTAGTCGCCAGCGACTACCCCGACAAGTTCGGCGTACCCCGCCAGCCCGGCCTGGTCGCGGCGGCGCGGGGCGTGGTGAGCCTGGTCGCGCCCTACGACGATCCGCTCGCCATCGAGGGCATCGCGGCTTACAGTCATCTGTGGCTGAGTTTCGTGTTCGATCGCAGCCCGACAAGCTGGCGCCCCCGCGTACGGCCGCCGCGGCTGGGCGGCAACGCCCGGGTCGGCGTGTTCGCCACCCGCAGCACGCACCGGCCCAACCGGCTGGGGCTTTCCGTGGTGCGCCTGCTCGATGTGGCTATCGCATCGCGTGCGTCGCCGGCACCGTGGGCGTTGCCCGGCATGACTGGAATGCGGCCGGCGCGGGTTCACTTGCTGATTGGCGGGCACGACCTGGTGGCCGGCACGCCGGTCGTGGATATCAAGCCCTATCTGCCCTGGGCGGATGCGCGGGTCGATGCGCGCGCCGATCTCGCGCCAACCGCGCCGCCGTCGCTCGCTGTGCAATGGGATGCCGCGGCCGAACGGCGCGTGGCCGCGCGGGTGGATGCCGGCCCGCTCCGGGCGCTGATCGAACAGGTGCTGGCCCAGGACCCGCGCCCGGCGTACCGGCGCGGCGAGGCCGATCGCGTCTATGGTGTGGCGTTGCGCGATGTCGACGTGCGTTTCGTGGTCGAGGCGTCGGGCGTGGCCCGCGTGCTCGGGATCGTGCCTACGGCTCAGCCGCCGATGTAGGACATCTCGACCCGGTCATCGGCATCGCCGTCGCGCCGCCGGGCGGTTTCCTCGCCACGCTGTTCGGAATAACGATCGTCACGGGCGTGCCAGATGCCGGCCAGTCGGGCGGCGATCTCGGCGTCGCTGGCGCCGGCGCGCAGCGGGGTGCGCAGATCGTGGCCGTGCACGCCGAACAGGCAGGTATAGAGTTCGCCGATGGCGGACAGACGCGCGCGGCTGCAGCCGCCGCAGAATGGCATGGAGACCGACGCGATGAGGCCGATCTCGCCGGCGCCATCGTCGTAGCGCCAGCGGTTGGCTGTTTCGCCCGGCTGGCGGGCCGGCTGACGCGTGAGCGCGTACCTGCTGCGGATGGTCTCGAGGATCTCGCGGGCGGGCACCACGTCGTCCATGCGCCAGCCGTTGGAGGTGCCCACGTCCATGTATTCGATGAAGCGCAGCACCACGCCGCTGTGCCGGAAGGCTTCGGCCAGCGGCAGGATTTGATCCTCGTTGACACCGCGCTGGATCACGCAATTCACCTTGACCGGCGTGAGTCCGGCGGCGACGGCGTTGTCCACGGCCGCGCGCACTTTCGAGGCCGGAAAGCCCATATCGTTGATCGCCTTGAAGCGTTCGTCGTCGATCGCGTCGAGGCTGAGTGTGACGCGGTTCAGGCCAGCGGCCTTCAGCGCCAGGGCGCGCTCGGCGGTGAGCAGCGAACCATTGGTGGTCAGGCAGATGTCGTCGATGCCGTCGATCGCGGCCAGGCGGGCGACGAGCACATCGAGATCGCGGCGCAGCAACGGTTCGCCGCCGGTCAGGCGCAGTTTGGTCACGCCGAGCCCGGCGGCGATACGGGCAAGCCGTTCGATTTCGTCGAAATCCAGCAGTTCGCGCTTGGGCAGAAACAGATGCTCGGCGCCGAACTGCTCGCGCGGCATGCAGTAGGTGCAGCGGAAGTTGCAGCGATCGGTCAGCGAAATACGCAGATCGCGCAGCGGCCGGTTGAGCGTGTCGGTGGTGGGCGTCGACATGACGCCGAGAATAACATCGCGCGTCCGTCTTGATGGCCTACCGATGGTGGTTTTCTGTGCCGGAACGGTTATCGATAGCTTCGTTTCATCGCCATAGGCCCTAGAATGAGGGCATGAACCCTTTCCGATCGTCAGGCGCGCGCTGGCAACTTGCCGATCTGCTCGACTTCGAGGCTCTGCTGGCCAACGGCGAGCGGGTGGATGAGCGTGAGCGACTGATCTTCGCGCGCGATATCCGCCCGCAGCTGGCCGGGCTGCCGGACGATCGACGTCGCGCCTTGGGTCTCCGGCTATGGCTGACTCATTGTCGTGAGCGGGCGCCGGGCCGCATTTGGCCAAGCCTGGCCTGGGCGCGCCTGATCGACGTACTGGGCTGGCTGCTATTGGGCGGATTCGCGCTGGCCGGTGCCATGCTGGCCTGGGGGTTGTGTCTCGGCAATGGCCAGCGCCTGCATGTGGTGATCTTCCTTGGCCTGACCGTGGCGGTGCCGTGGACCGGCTTCGTGCTGCTCTCGCTGGCACGGCTGATCGCTGGCAATACCGGCGCGCCGTGGTTGCTCCGCATGCTGTTGCGTCCGGCGGCGGCCCGTATGGCCGGCGATCGCAATCTGGCCCGCTGGGGCCAGGCATTCTCGGATTCGCGTGCCGCGCGCCAGGCGGCTACCGCGCGCGCCGCGCGCCTGATGCAATGGGGCGGGCTCGGGTTGTCGCTGGGCGTGGTGTTCGCGTTTCTGGTCAGTCTGATGATCTTCGACGTGCGCTTTTACTGGGAAGCCACGCCGGACAACACCGGTCTGATGGACAGCGCGGTGAGCACGCTGGCCGCGCCCTGGGCCGGGATCTGGCCCGCGGCGGTGCCCGGCGACAGCGACGTGCGCGCGAGCCGCTTGTCCGGCACGGCCGGCCGGCAACCGCCGGGCGGTGCCGTGGCGGGCGCCTGGTGGCGCTTTCTGGTGATGACGGTACTGGTCTGGGGCGCATTGCCGCGCCTGTTGCTGATCGCACTGTTTGCCGCGCGCGAACGGTGGGCTCTGGCGCGGCTCGATTTTCAGGCCCCGCGCCACCGTGCGCTGTGGCGCGCGCTGGCCGGGGTCACACGCGGCGCGGTGGCCGAATCGAGCGCCGACGGCGCGCTCGTGCTCGATGTCGGTGGCCACGATATCGATGGCGGGGCGATTCGCGGGTTTCTTCTGCGCCGCCTGCGGCTGAACCCGCAAGCCACGCAGCGCGTGAGCGTACTCGATGCCGATGCTGAAGAGGCCGCCGACCGCGCTTTGGCCCACGCGCCCGGCCATGTCGTTCTGGTGGCGCCCGACTGGGCGTTGTCGCCGCGCTCGGCCGAACGCCTGCAGGCGCGCGTGCGCGCCGCCGTCGGTCGCGCCACGCCCATCACCTGGGTAATCGTGGCCGACGACAACGGCACGCCCGGCGCGCCCGAGGCCGAGCATATGGCCCGCTGGACCGCGTTCGTCGACGGCCTGCGCGACCCCGCCACCGAAATCACGGCCTATGATCCTGCCGCGTAATCCGGATCGCGAAACAGCGTCCGTCTGGGTATCGCCCGGGGTGCCGACCTTCGCCGTGGTCGGCAAGGTCAACATGGGCAAATCGGCCGTGCTGGCCACCCTGCTGGAAGAAGACGACGACGCCATCATCCGGATTTCGGCCGAGCCGGGCGAGACCACGCGCTGCCAACGCCTGTCGCTGGTGCTGGACGGCGACGAGCGGCTGCGTTTCATCGACACGCCGGGGTTCCAGCAGCCGATCGAGGCGCTGCGCGCGATCCGGGCGCTGGCGGCCGACCCGGCGCGTGGTCCGGGGCCGGAAACGCTGGCCGCCTTCGTCGATCGTTATCGCGACTCGAATGAATTCGTCGACGAATGCCGATTGCTGGCGCCGCTGATCGAGGGCGCCGGCGTGCTCTATGTCGTGGACCCGGACGTGCGGCTGCACGATGCCTTCATCGCCGAGATCGAGATCCTGCGCCTGTCGGCCGGGCCGCGGCTGGCGGCGCTCAACCCGCATCATCGCGAGACCGCGGACCGGCCCGGGCGTCATGCCGAGGCCTGGCGGACCGAGCTCGGCAAGTCGTTCAATCTGGTGCGCACCTTCGATGCGTTCGCCGCGCGTTATACCGCCCGCCGCGAACTGCTGGCGGCGCTCAATCGCATCGATGAGCGCGATCACGATCATCTGGATACGACCATCGCGCTGCTCGATGCCGAGTGGCAACAACGACGCGAAGAGGCGGCAGAACGTATCCAGGCGTTTCTACGCGCAGCGCTCACGCTGCGAGAGCAGGCCGATTACGCCGATGGCGAGTTGCCCGAGGCAGCCCGGCGCGCGGCCATCGCCGAGGCGGGACGGCGCTACTACGCTCGTATCGCCGAGTTGGAGCGCGATACCGCGAACGCGTTGCTGGATTTGTACCGCCATCGGCATACGCGGGCGGCCACCGCCGCGGCGCCGGTCGGCGAGGGGCTGGATCTGGCGCACGATGAGACCTGGCGCCGTTTCGGGCTGACCCGGCGCCAGCTTACCTTTGCCGGCGCGGCGGTGGGCGCCGGCGCTGGCGTTTCCGTGGACGCGGGCACGCTCGGTCATACACTCGGGCTGGGCACGCTGATTGGCGGCGGTGTGGGCGGTGCGCTGGCTTATTTCAAGGGCGATGCGCTGCCCACGCTCAAGGTCTCGCTGGGCCGGCCGGGCGCACTGGTGGGCGGCGGCCGCCGGATTACGCTCGGGCCGCCCAGGAACCCCAACTTTGCGTGGATTCTGCTGGATTCGGTGCTGATCCGGTATCGGGCCATCATCGAACGGACCCATGCCGCGCGCGATGTCGGTGAACTGGCAGCGGGCGCGGCCGACGGCGCCCGCCGCAAGGCCGGCGCCATCGTGCACCGGCTCGATTCGGCTCGCCACAAACGCCTGGAGCACTGGTTTCGCGCCGTCGCCAAGGGCCGCGACAGCGAAGAACGCGATGCCGAGGCCCGCGCCGTGATCGAAGCCACGCTGGCCGAGATCGAGGCCCGACCCGAGCCATAGGCCCGGTGGCACTGCCGGGCTACTGCCCGGCGCTACCCTGCGAGCCGCCGTTGGCGCCTGCCGCCGACAGTGCATCGTCGATCGCTTGCTTGAGCTTGTCGTAGCTGGGTCCGCCGATGAACTCGGTGTTGCCGACCAACACGGTCGGCGTTGCCCGCAACTTGACCAACTTGCCGGCGTCGTGCTCCTTGTTAATCGTGGGCAGCGGCGTCTTGTTCTTGATGCAGGCCTTGAGCTTGTCGTTATCGAGCCCGACCTCCAGCCCCAGATCCAGAAACATCGAGCTTGGGTCGGATTGCTCGGCCCACTTCGACTGGGTGTGATACAGCCGGTCGTGATACGGCCAGAACTTGTCCTGCCGCGCGGCACAGCGGGCCGCGATCGCCGCCGCCTGGGCGTGTTGATGCATGGCCAGCGGGAAGTCGAAGAAGATGAAGCGGACCTTGCCCGGATCGACGTATTTCTTGCGGACACGCTCTGCCGTGGGCTCGAAGGCGCCGCACGCCGGGCACTGGTAGTCGCCGAACTCGCGGATCGTGACCGGCGCGTTCGGATTGCCGATGGATTCGCCCAGCTTGTCGTATTTTTGGCGCAGCGTATTCATGGTGGATGCGCTGAGCTGGCGGATGTTGCCGTTCGGCGCGGGGGCCGTCCGCTTGTGGCCGATATAACTCATCACCAGGATCGCGACGATGATCAGCACGCCCACCGCGAGTACCGGGAAAAACAGAGCACCGAACAGACTGCTCTGGTTGTTGTTGTTGTTCTGCGGACTCATCCGCCGCTCCTTCGACTTGGGTTACCGGGTCGGCGTTATTCTAGCCTGAGGTGCAGTCGGGGGTCAGTTACGTCGCGCCGAGCACGAAAAAGGGGCCGTGAACGGCCCCTTTGGTGCGGACGGCGAACGTCCGTGACGTGCTTTGGGTTGTTGATCAGTTGTTGTTGGTCGCGTTATTGACCTTGTCGGAGGTATCGTCGGCTGCGTTCGAGGCCTTGTTGCCAGCCTTGTCAGCCGCATTCGACATCTTGTCGCCGGCCTTGTCCGCGGCGTTGCTGGTGGCGTTGGCCGCCTTGTTGGCCTCGTTCTTGCCGCCGTTGACGATGTTGGAGGTGGTGTTCTCCACCTGGGTCCAGGCGCTCGAGGTCGCGTTCTTGGTTGCCTGCCAGGCCTGTCCGGCCTGGTTCTGGGCGTTGGTCCACCAGGAATCGCTGTAAACCGGCTCATTGCCCAAGCCGTTACGCGTGATATTGAGTTCGACGCGGTAGTCGGGCTTGGTTGCCTTGCCGGTGGTTTGGGTCCGCACCGTCAGCTGGCTGGGTGCGACGACATAGCTCTTGCCGCCGAGCACGCCGAACTTGCCCTTGGTTTCGATCACGAAGTCCTGGATCTGCATGCTGTTGCCGAGCAGCACGTCATCGACTTCGCCGATGGCGTCCTTGTCGTTGCCCTTGGCATAGACCGGCGCATCGAGCAGGCGATTGGCGGAATACATGCCCTGGGCCTGAGCAGAGGCCATGCCCTGGCTGTCCGTATTCGAGGCGTTGCTGTCGGCCAGGGCCACGCCCGTGCCCGCGGCCAGTGTGAGCGCGGTCAGGCCCGTGATGGCGGTGGTTTTAATGGTCATGCTTGTCCCTCTCTTTTTTCGAGGCTGTTCGTTGAAACGTGGTCGACCCTAATGGATGCGCTTGAACAGCAGCTGACCCGAATCAGTCGCTCAGGGCCTCGATCAGACGCGCGATCAGGGGCGTGGGCCTGGCATCGGCACGTTGTATCGACCAAAGCTGCCGAACGAAAACCTGATCGCCCGGCGCAACGAAGTAGACGCCAGTGGCGCTGACGCACGCCAGGTCGGCGCCCGCGGCCACGGCCCGCACCCCGGGCCCCGCTGTCGTCCACCACCAGCGCCGCGCCGGGGCGGGTCAGTCTGGCCAATTCCAGGCACTGCTCGAATACGATGCGCGTGCCCGACCCGGCCTTCACGCACCACCCGGGGCCAGTCGCCCCGATCATCGGTTTCGATACGCGCTGGGGCTGCTCACGCTGGCTCCGGGAGCCTAAACCGGGCTGGCGTTGTATGCCGTGCCGGGCGTTTTTTCGTCGGGCTGCTGGCGGTGCTCTGGCTATGGGTGAGCGCGGGTACGCGGGCCGGCTGTTCCGGGCGCCGTGTCTGATGCCGGAGGCCGGGTGGCGTGCGTCCGTGCCCGGCGGTACGTTGGCATCGTCGGCCTGGGCGGGCGAGAATATGGCATGCACACACCGAACAAGTCTGCCGCGTGACCGATACGAACAACGATTCGTACAGCGAGACGACCTACGACCCGCAGGCACCGCATCCGCAGGGTCAGACTCAGGAATCGGAAAGCGGAGCCGAGTACGCCGAAGACAAATCCATGCCGTTGATTCACTCCATGCTTGCCATCGCCCTGGGCGCGGCGATCGGCGCGAACCTGCGCTGGGCCATCGGGCTCGGCCTCAACAGCTATCTGCCCACGCTGCCCCCGGGCACGCTGGTGGCCAATCTGCTGGGTGCGTTTCTGATTGGCCTGGCGATCGCGACCTTCACCGCGATTCCCGAGTTGTCATCGTTCTGGCGGCTGATGATTGTCACCGGCTTTCTGGGCGCGCTGACGACCTTTTCCACGTTTTCCGCGGAAATGTTCACCCAGATCCAGGACGGGCGGCTGTTGTGGGCTTTCGCCGGAATCGCGGTCCACGTGGTCGGCTCTTTGCTCATGACCGGGCTGGGCATGGCGACGTTCGCCGGCCTGCGTCATCTCACCGGAGCGACGTCATGAAAGGATTCGAACTGATCTTCATCGCCCCGCGCTCGCGTCGGCACAACGGCGCGCCGGTGCTCGATTCGATTGCGAGCCTGGCGCGCTCGCAGGGCATCACGCGCATGACCCGGCGCGACGATATCGAGGGTGTTGGCGCGAACGGGCATATGCATTCCGCGCATTTCTTCGAGGCCACCGACGAGCCTCAGGAGTTGATGTTCGTGCTCGACGGCGGCGAGACGGACAAACTGATCCGGGCGGTGGAAGAGGCTGAATTGCCGGTGTTCTGCATGCGCCGCCAGATCGACTACTGGCAGTTCGGCTCGAACTGATTATTAGGGCCTGTTGCCGTTTCGTACACGTGCCGCGTTGGAGACCGCAAATCGTGTCCGGCAAGGCGCGAGTCGCCGCGTCGTGGCGTGCCACGACCCAGACTTGCAACGCCGCCGGGCGCCCATGGTTATATTAAGCTGTTAGGGTTCCGCATGATTGCGGTACGCCCGGCCATGACGGTGCTACAGGGGGTCAACTCACGAAACAGAATAAACCGTACGGTAAGACCCCATGCGTCAGATGGCGATCCGTGGTCGGTTGAAGACGTCGGATGCCCACCATCGTCAGCAGATGACCTTGGGGTGACCCGTTCGGCGCGTCACCCGCGGAGCCACTGATCTTCGAATTCCGACGCCGGCATCGGCCGGGCGAAGAAAAACCCTTGCGCATAGTCGCAATCGAGATCGCGCAGGACATCCGCCTGCTCCTGTGACTCGATACCTTCAGCGATTACCTCCATCTCGAGCGCATGGGCCAGCTCGATCGCCATCTGGGCCACTTTGAGCGAGCGCGCATCGTCGGGCAGTCGGTCAATGAAACTCTTGTCGAGTTTCAGCCGGGTCAGCGGCAGGTCCCGAAGGATCGACAGCGAGGAATAGCCGGTGCCGAAATCGTCCAGGCTGACCTCGATCCCGGCCGCATCCAACTGCTGCAACACGGTTCGGGCCGCGGCCACGTCCGTGATCACGTCATGCTCGGTGATCTCCACATGCAGCAGCGAGGCCGGCAGTCCATGAGCCTGCAGTGCTTCCAGGAGCCGCCGGGTCAGGTCCTCATCGGTGAGCTGTCCGGCAGACAGATTGATGGCAATCGGCACGAGGCCGCCGGCGGCTGTTTGCCAGCGGGCGAGGTCACGCAGCACCGCATCGAGCATGGTCCGATCCAGCTGGCCGGTCAGCCCCAGGGCCTCCGTCAGCGGCAGAAATTCGCCGGGCGAGACCAGACCCCGGGCGTCGTCCTGCCAGCGGACCAAGGCCTCGGCCCCCGTCAACGTGCCGTCGTGCAGACAGATCTTGGGTTGATACCACGGGTGAATCCCGTGGCCCTCATGAAATGCGTGTTGCAGGCGCGCCGCGGTGGCCAGCCGGGCCCGGATCGCATCCGGTTGCCCCGTCGATTCTATCGGGGCGCGTCGGTCCTGATAGCGGGTCTGCCCGAGCACCATTTCGGCCTCGGCCAGCAGCCCCCCGGCGGTCGGCGCGTCGCCGGGGTGGAAGGCCACGCCGGTGGTCAGCCTTACGGGTAGCGCATGTCCGTCGATCTCGAATGGCCGGATGATACTCGCATCGACCTGGCGCAACAGGCGCTGTGCCACCCGGGCCACCGCATCGCGGCGCAGGGCGCGCGTCAGGAGGGCGAAGTTGTCGCCCTCAAGACGCGCGACGAGCGTACTCATCGGCAGGGCGTGCCGCAGTCGGCCCGCCAGATCCACCAGAATCTGGTCGCCGCCCGCCCGGCCGTAGCCGCTGTTGATGGACGTCAGGTCCCGAACGTTGATCCGGATCACGACCAGGCCGCGCTCGGGGGTTTCACTCACTCTGCGCTCGAGTGCCTGGTGAAAGCCGTCCGCGTTCGGCAGGCCTGTCAACGGATCGCGCAGGCTCGCCCCCGCCGCATCGGGCGGCGGGCCGAACAGCGCCAGCAAGCGCGGGGTCCGGTCCGGACCGGTGATGGTTCGGACCTCGACGCTCGCCTCCCAGATGTGCTCGGCACGCCGGCCCCAGACCGGCCCCTGCCAGCGCCGGCCTGCGCCGATGCGGGCCGCGAAGCCCGGCAGGCTTCGGCCCATCGGATCCCCGGGCATGAAAAACAGCCCAGCCCGGTCCCGCAGCGCATGCTGTGACTGGCCGGTCAGGGTCGTCATGGCCGTGTTGCTATACCGGACACGCTGCGTGTCCGGCTCGGCGACCATGATGCCGGTCGGCGCGTGCTGCACCGCCGTCGCCGCGAGCTGGGTGCGGATGCGCTCATCGAGCAGGCTCAAGGCCTCGGACAGATCGATACCGATTTCCTCGAACAGCAGGCGCTCTTCATCACCGAAGTAGTCGGCCTCATACGCGCCGACCGCCAGCACGGCATCGACCCGCCCGTTCCGTTTCAGCGGCACCGCCGCGAATCCGTGCAGCCCGAGGTCTTCGAGCGCGGCATGCCAGGGCCGGTAATGGTGCTCGGCGCGGGGCGTCTGCCGATACGCCGCCTGCCCGGTTCGCCAAGCCTGGCCCATACTGCCCTGGCCCTCGGGGCGCCAGGCATCGCTCGACACCTGAATGCGCTCGCTCAAGTCCTGCACGGATCCGGCCACGGCCAGCGTCCGAAACCAGCCGGCCTCGTCGGGCCGTGCGATCCAGGCCAGCGCGAAGCCCGCGTGCCGGACACAGATCCGACAGGCCTCGTCATAGAGTTCGTCGCGGGTACGAACGGGGCCAATCAACAGCCGATTGCTGGCGCGCAGGGCCGCATACAGCTTCTGAAGATGGGCATACCGGGCCTGCAGGATCCAATGGGCCAGCTGGAAACCCAGTCCCGCGGCCAGTGCCTCGATGGCACCGAGATGCACTGCCGTCAGTACCTCGCGCGCGGCCGCGGTCACCACCACGGCCCCGATGGTCTGGTCTGCCACGGTCAGCGGCGCGGCAATGACGCTGTCAACGCCGCCGACCCAGATCACAGGACTCTGCGGGGCGTGCTCGGCGAACTCCCGGACCCAAACGGTTCGACCCGTCTGGAGCGCCTGAACGGTCACACTGCCCTCATCGAGCGTCAACTCGGCAAAGGGCGAAGGCTGACCCTCCCGACGCTCCATATATTCCAACCGGAGCGTGTCTTGCGTGCCGTCGTACAGCGCAATCCCCGCATCAAGGATGCCCGGTAACTGCAGCGCCGCCCCGACCGTGGATCGACACAGGCTTTCGAACATCGGCACCTGCGCCGGGCTGAGTACAAAAGAGGCCATGCTGGTTTCCTTTCAGGCGCAAGAAGTTGAACATGTCGGATGGTGTCGACTGTGATGCGTGTTGGATCGTTCAGATCGAATGCAGTGTATCGGGAGATTAAGACGGGCGAGTGTAATTTGGCTGGCATGAAAGTGTGACTTTACGACCGCCTGTCCATGAGCGCGATGAGGCTGGGCTCTTATGACATCGAGGGGCGGTATGTCGGGACACGCTGTCCTCGAACGACGGATGCCAAGCTCGAATCAGCTCGTAAGCTTATCGATTAGGGATCCGCTCCAACGGATATGGCCCATTCGTTTGGTGTATCTCGAGCGACTCTGTACCGCCACCTCCGCGAGGAGGAATCGGATTCAGTCCATAACCCATCGTGACTGGGCTCGCGTCGATCCGTATTTATCACGGTTGGTGTTAACCCGGATTTTGCAGGAAAGGAGGCGAACCTCGCGCAACCCATTGATATAATGGGAGGATAATCACAAGAGCTTCGAACAAAGCACCACGAGGTTCGCCTGTGTCCGATTCTAACGTACCGCCGCTCCGATTTAACCCCATCGATGGCCTGACCGTCCGCGGCGATTTCGACGGTGGGGCCCTGTCCTCGGACGTGGGGCCGCTCCTGCTGCGCTCGGTCGATGAGCAGATCGGGTTGACCGAGCGGCTGGCCGCGGCCATTAGCGATCGGCGGCATTCATCGTATATCCGTCATGAAGTCGCCGATCTGCTGGCGCAGCGCATCTATCAAGTCGCCAGTGCTTACGAGGACGGCAACGACGCCGACACCTTGCGCCTGGATCCGATGTTCCAGATGGGAGTGGGGCGTGTGCCGTTGGACGCGGACAGCGTGCTGGCCAGTGGCGCGACGTTCTCCCGACTGGAGAATACGGTCTCGGCCCAGGACATCTACCGTATGGCCGCGGCGTTCGTGGATCAGTTCATCGCCGGCTACGCCGAGCCGCCGGACGCCATCGTGCTGGATATGGACCACACCGACGATGCCACCCATGGCCAGCAGGCCTTTCGTTTCTATAACCACCACTACGGGGGTTATTGCTATCTGCCGTTGCTGTTGTTCGAGGGGTTGTCCGGTCGATTCATCACCGCGGCCTTGCGCCCGGGCAAGCGCCCGACCGGGGCCGAGAACGCCATGATCATCGGCCGGGTGCTGAGGCGCCTGCGCCAGGCCTGGCCGGACACGCATATCCTGTTGCGCGGCGACAGTCATTTCGCCAATCCGGAACTCATGGCGCTGACCGTCGACGATCCGTTGACCGATTTCCTGTTCGGTCTGGGCGGCAATGCCAAGCTCAACCGCCGGGCGGCGCCGATCCTGGAGCGCACACAACGCCAGCACGCGCGTCGTTGCCGCGAAGCCGAGCGACTGGGTATCGCCGGGCCCGA